>JAFXGD010000033.1 GCA_017513285.1 Alphaproteobacteria bacterium | reverse complement strand
TTATTTCTTGTCTTTTAATTCCATGTATTTGTCCGAAACGATTTTTTGCAGAGTTTCGGCAATCTGCTTTCTGTCCATACCGTCCAAAGACGGGGGCGGCAACAAGGTTATTTCAACCGTAAATCCACCCAACATCATGATATGAAATACTTGACCAAAGGCACTGCGTTCGATTTTACAGCGTGGCCCCATGTCCATTTTCGCATTGTCAAAATATGCAAAATGGTCGGCCAGCGTTTGTTCATCAATAACACTGCCATCACGATAACGATAGTGCATTGCCATTGGCTGAACCGTTATGTTGGAATTTTCAACAAAACTGAACAACGTGCTTTTAAACGGTTTGACATAGGCGCCATTTGTGGTTGTGCCTTCGGGAAATAATATCATAGGATATGTGACATTTTTTACCGCATTTTGAACAACCGCTAATGCATCACGGGCATGCGACGGACGACGATCTACAAAAATTACACCAAATTTCTTGGCGACCCAACCGACCAATGGCCAATTTTCCATTTCTTTCTTGGCAATAAAACTGCCACGGAAAACGCATGGAAATGTCGCCAATTCAAATACAGATATGTGATTGGCAACAACCATTAAAGGACGACGGTCCGACAATTTGCCATGCACAACAATTTTAATGCCCGCCAATTTGATTAAAAACCACATGAATACAGGCATATAATGTACCGCCGCACGACGGGGCAACAATACCAATATGGGTAATTGAATCACAACCATAACCCAAAATAACACGAACTTAATCGCCGCAGTGGTGGTATTGAAAATGTTTTGTTTGCGTAATTTTGCCATGACTATTCTTCTTCGCTTTTATCTTCATCTTCGATATATTCGGCATCGGCGGCATCTTCACGTAATAAAAAGTCAACAAATGCACGCACAACTTTGAATGGACCAACAACCGGGAAAGTTATGATTTTCCCAACGGTCTTCATGATGTTTTCTTTGTCATCGGGATTGCCCAACGCATTTTCACGACCCAGAAAATGCTTTTGATATACAGCATTCATTTTGCGGGTTTCCAACATCACAAATACGTCATATGAATTAAAGGGCGCATCCACAAATACACCACGACCAAAGGTTGCACCCAAACGCAGATAGCCTTTTATCAATGGGGTCATTTCAGATTTTGCATCCGCTTCGTCCACAAATTCACGGGGCAAAATATTCATGCGTGATAATTTCGGATTAATGCCATCTGCAAAATTTTCAGACAAAACCGTCGCACGCAAATTCAATGGCGTTAAATGATTATAGTACAGATATGATATAGCCTGGGCAGAACGTGCAGGTTTTGTCCCAACAAATGACGCAACGCCAAATACAATACCAATTTTACGGCGCACAATAAATTCACCAAGACCCGCCCACAACATGCGCATCACCAATGCATTATCACGATATGATTTTTCAACACATGCACGGGACATTTCCGCAATGTTGCCACGATACTTTTTAATCTTGGATAAATTATATTCGGTTTCCGTATAAAAACCGCCCATTTTTTCCGCAGCATTTCTGTCAATAATACGATATGTACCAACAACACGACCATTATGAAATACAGCCATGTATTCGGCAAATCTGTCATAAGAATCATATTCTTCACCCAGGGCGCGCTGCTCTTCGGTGGCGGATGCGCCCTCTTCTTCGACAAAGACAGAATATCTTAACTGTCGTACCTGTTTACGTTCTTCTTTGTTGCGGGTCAAACGCACTTCGAAATCACGAATTTTAATAGCCATATATAATCCTTTGATAAATGATATATGTCACAGAATAACAAACACACCCACTTTTTTCAACGTTTTTATTATTTATCTGTATGCCGGGGATTAGGACATCTATCCTGATGCATAGATATGAGAATAAATGTATAATAACGCAAACAAAACAATCCGCAACAAACAGGACGTTAAATGAACCGGTGGATAAATATCGCATGCGTATGGATTCCCATCCCCAGTATCAGACGAAGATTTCGGGTCGCACTGTATCACAGATGGTTCGACAGGCAAAATAACCCGAATGTGCTGTTGAACAATAACACCGATAAAAAGCCATATATACTGTGGTTCGATCATGCGTTGGGGGGTGGGACAGAAACTTATTCCAAACGACAATTCAATAAATTACAAAACAAATTTGAAATATTAAGAATTCAATACAGACCCAGAAACAAAAGATTCCATATCACACGGGTGCAAAATAAAAATCATCTGTACACAACCGCACAAGCCACAGATATTCAACAATTCGCACACCAGATAAATATCGATAAAATCGTTGTTAACAATTTGGTCGGATATCCAAATGCGTTGGACATATTACATATTATAAAAAATATCGCCGCCACACAATATATTCGCCCACATATTTCTGTGCGTGGACATGATTTCCAATCAATATGCCCCAGTTTTAATCTGATAAACTGTGACGGCGCATATTGCAAATTAAATTACAAAACTGGATGTGAAAATTGTTGGAAACGTAAAATTATGGCGACAAATCCAACCGCAAATGCAACTTTGAAATCGGGCGCCACCAGTATAAAAATATGGCAGCAAAATTGGAGGAATTTTTTGGAACAGTCTGCAGATGAAATTGTCGTATTTTCCGATGCAATCAAAGACATCTTTGTAACGGCATACCCAAATATAAAAAACAAAATCGTTGTTATTCCACACGAAACACAAAATCTGCGCCATGTGAAAATACCCAAACACAAAAAAATTAATTTGGCGGTATTGGGTAATATTTCATGGCAAAAAGGCGCAAATGTTATTCGTGAAATGGCACAACATATTGATAAAAACATAAATATAATTATCATCGGAAATATGCGCCCGGCACCAAAAAACATTCGGATTTATGGACGATATAAAACCGATGATTTACCACGTATTATGGAGAAACAAAAAATTGATGCAGTATTCATACCATCTGTGTGGCCGGAAACTTTTTCATACACCACATCCGAAGCAATGTCCATGGGATTGCCGGTTATATGCTTTGACATGGGGGCGCCGGCAGAACGTGTTAAACACTATGCCAAGGGATTGGTATTAAAAACAATTAACCCACCAGAAAACCTGAATGAAATTATCGAATTTATAGCAAGGCAAAAATTATGAAAAAACCAAAAATTTCCGTTCTGACCCCTGTTTATAACACCAAGCCAGATGCACTGCGTGCGATGATAGACAGCATTTTATCGCAAACATTTACGGACTTTGAGTTTTTAATATTAAATGACAGCCCCAATAACACAGAATTGGAAAATATCGTTATGTCATATACAGACAAGCGTATCAGGTATATGAAAAACGATTGCAATATGGGAATCACAAAATCACGCAATAAATTAATCGATTTGGCACGTGGAGAATACTTGGCCATTGCAGACCACGATGATATATCCATGCCAGACAGATTAAAGTTAGAATCAGATTTCTTGGACAACAATCCACACATTGGCGCAGTGGGCGGAAATGTCATCGAAATCAAAAATGGCAAAGAATACCCAACCGCACAACGACCAATCCATGATCACGATATTAAATTATCACTGATAAACGATACATATGTTTGCAACCCTGTGCATTCGGGATGCATGATACGCAAATCCGTACTGGACACATCAGGGGTCAGATATACAGAAAAATTTTCACCGTGCGAAGACAGAATGTTGTTCATAGATTTAATACCGCACACATTCTTTCACAACCTGCCCGATGTGGTGTTGAAATACGTATGGGACGGAAACAATACCACCATCCGACAATGGCAAAAAATGTATGATTTGCCACCAACAATCGTCGCATATGCACGTGAAAAATACCCAATTTATTATGATGAATGGAAACAACTGCAGCAATATAAGCCCGTCAGAAAAACAAAGACGATAAAAATCTTGGGCTTTATGCCAATAATCACCATCAAAGCGTATGGCAAATGCACCAAAATTTATCTGTTTAATAAAATTCAAATAATAAGAATTAATCACAAATCAATGTAATTCATCCGCCAATTCGGCAATCGCAATCGCATACCAATTGGAATTATTCCAGCGCTTGATACGATAAAAATTTGGATAGGTTAAATATGCATTAATAACCGGCATCGGGGCAATATCTGTATCCATGGCCGACGCTGATTGCTGGGCGGCATCGGCACGCATTTGTGTAATTTGCGCAACGTCCGCAACCAATCCCGCCGTCATATCCATAGACGGCAACGGCGAACCATCCGGATTGGTCACCCCCAATGCCGCCCACTGGGGCAGTGTTAATTTTGTTTTCCCGTCCAACATCGAAATATCAAAATCAGATGGCAAAACCACACGACGAACAATCCTTTCGTTTTTGTTCCACCCCAGTTTATTCAGATAGTTACCCGCACTGAACATCGCATCGGGCAAATTATTAATAATATCTGTACGTTTGTCACCGTCGCCATCCACGCCATATTGATTTAATGTCGTGGGAATAAATTGAAAATGCCCCATGGCACCCGCCCAAGAACCATGTATCCCGTTTATGTCCAAATTATTTTTATCCGCAATACGCATCAGGGCCAATAACTGGTTTGTAAAAAATGTTTCACGGCGACCATCGTACATAAGTGTAAAGAATGCATCTATTAATCTGTGACGTGACTTTACAGCACCATAATTCGATTCCATGCCCCAAAATGCCAACATCACATGTGGCGGAACGCCAAAGCGTGATTCGACCCGGGACAACAAAGTTGGATATGTTTTGCGCATGCGGCGTCCGGTCGAAATGCGTGTGGGGTTTACTGTACGTTGCAAATATCCGTCCAAGGTCAATTTGAATTCAGACTGATTTTTATCACTTTTTAAAATCGAAGGTATCAATGCAACAGACTTTAATGTCGCATCCGTAATTTCCGGCGATATGTTTTCCGACGTGGCACGTGACCGAACGCCTTCGACAATTGCGTACCATCTGTCCAAATCAAAAGAACCAGATACCGTAGACGCAACTGACGGCGATGCAAATGCCACGCATGCCAAGCACATAAATGCGATTTTATTCATCAGTCACCCTTTGATATACATTATATTAAAATGCGAATTTAATTCCGATGTGCAAGCCAAACGATTGCCACGTGGCACGCTTTAGGGAATTACTGACCTGCTCGGTATGGGCCGGAACAGTTTCCAATAACGGAACGTAATAGATATTGCCAAATTCATCAATTATTTCTTCCATGACGTATTGGCCATTTTCATCTATGACATATTGCGATGTTTCCGCAATGTACAATTCGCCGGGAATATTGCCAACATGGAATAAGTTGGTATCAACTTTTAATGACAACTGCAGACGGTCAGATAATTTGTAATTATATTCCATTTCCGCCAAATATGAGTAGGCATCATTATCGCCTTCGTCCAAGAAACTGGGGTTCTGTTGCCAATCGGTACGGTTTGGCCATATACCTTCGGATGAATATTTCGGCATGCCAAATTGCATATAGAATCGCAGTTTATCTTTTAATGTGACCTGCTTTTCAATTTCCAACCCCACATAAAAACCAGACCAGGTTGTGTTATAGATATGTGTAGTGCCGCCAACAACAACCGGCCCATCGCCACCAATAATGACACATTCGCCCGCACCGACACCCCACGGCACAGTACCCATTGTAATTTCATAATCGCCGGTTATCAATGAATCACCCAACGTTAAATAACCATCCAAACTGCCCGTCGGGGTGTTTGTGACGACTTTGATATCTTCGGGTGACATACATACCTGATACCAATCAGATGGCGCTTCGGTACCAACAGGAACCGCATAATAATTCCCCAATTCGTCCCCAAACACATATTCACCGCCGTTGGTCATCAAAGGCAGATAAATCCCGGGATTCGGATAATAATGGTCGGACATTTCCAAGTTATGCTTAAATATTTCATAACCCAATGTTGGTGACAATTTCCATCCACCAATATCCCACACATGATGGGCCGACAAACCAAAACGGAAATGATTGCTGCGCCCACGCTGGTCCCCTACGGATATTGTAAATATTCCATATGTCGGGTCAGAATTATCAAATGGCTTTAAATCATAGTCCATGGCCAATCCGCCATGCGACATGTCGCCATATCTGTATTCCCCAAAAACAGATAAATCAAAGTCACGCAAACTGAAATTATGACGGGCGCCGAAATATAATTCATTCCATACCATATCATCCCATTCCAATATGGAATTTACACCCGTTTCAAATTCAAAGTCTGCAAAACGACGCGCATACCCCGCATACATGGTTGTTGCAGGCTCAGTCGCGGCGGGCATCGCAATACCATTGGCCGTCATGCCACCCATATAGGCCGGAACATTTTGAACACGTGGAACCTGATACGTTTGGGTACGTGTTCCGACAACCTGCTTTACCCCGGATTTGCCGACGTATTTCGTATAACCTTGGTTGGCATATTCGCCATATGCAACTTGATTGGCCGTGGGCGCCGCAGATGTTTGATAATACGAAGGAACACCTTCGTTCGCAGCAAATGCCACAAACGGCGCAAAAATGCCCGACAAAAATAAACTTTTCCTTGCCTTCATTGTCAACTTTGCGTTTATTATAACATAATTTTGAATATTAAAAAAGTATTTTTCATTTACCACTTGCACAATGGTTTTGACGTTGTAAAATGCCATGCATGACACATAAAAATCAACATAATATATACATTCACGTGCCTTTTTGTATGTCAAAGTGCAATTATTGTGCGTTCTTTTCGCATGCGTGTGCGGCGCCAAATTGGGATAAATACACAGACGATATATGCGACGAAATTCGCATGTGGGGCGAAAAATTAGGCAAAATACCCGTACCAACTGTTTTCTTTGGGGGCGGAACACCGTCATTGATGCCCATCCAATACTTTGATAGGATAATTAAGACATTGCAGCAACACACCGATTTATCAAACACATATGAAATCACGTTGGAATCCAACCCGGGAACAATCACCCCGGAACAACTGGCCGATTTTATGCACGCCGGTGTCACACGCTTATCGATTGGAATTCAAAGTTTTGATGATGAAAAATTAAAATTCTTGGGACGAAAACACACTATTCGTGATGCATGCGATTTAATTGCGGCCGCAAACAAATTAAAATTGCGTGTATCGGGTGACTTTATTTATGGCCTGCCCACCGAAAGTGTTTCAGACGTAATTCAAACATGCAAACAAATAAATGATTTGGGATTGACGCACTGCGCCATGTATGAATTAACCATAGAACCCAATACCCCATTTGGTAAAATGAATTTGGATATGCCAACAAATGAAACAATGGCGCAAATGTATAACGCAATTACAGATTACCTAAAATTACCCAGATATGAAGTGTCGAACTATGCAATGCCGGGCGCAGAATGTGCGCACAACTTAAACATATGGGACGGCCAACCATATATCGGCATCGGACGTGGTGCAGCGGGACGTGTATTGTGTAATGGTATTTGGTACGAACAAATGGGCGCAAACGCACAATTTGACCCAATTTCAGATGATATGCGGGCAACAGAAATGATTATAACCGGCATGCGAACGGTGCGTGGTTGCCAGTTGACAGAACATGTAAAAAACGTTATTGATATGGAATGGGCATCGGCAAACCCCGATTTGGTAACTGTGCAAAATGGACGCATCGCACCCACACGCCGGGGAATGTTGGTTTTGGATGACTTAATCGTAAAATTGGTGAAGTAAAAATGGAAGGAAAATTTTTAAATATAATTGGCATCGTTGCGATCGCAGGCGCAATCGTATTCGCACACAATATTACAAAGGAGAAAACATTGAATGCAGGTATCAAAATTGAAAATATGGACACATCGGTAAAAGCCGGCGAAGACTTTTATAATTATGCAACACGTGGTTGGCAAACGGCACACCCAATCCCCGATGACTATTCACGATTTGGCGCATTCGAAGTTTTGCGCAACACGAATTTAGAACGTACACGCCAAATTGCAGAAAACGATACCGGCAAAATTGGAATGCTGTACAAAATTGCAATGGATGCAGACAAATTAAATGCCGACGGCGTTGAACCGGTTAAAAAATATTTAACAGAAATCGATACACTGACACGTGCGGACCTGCCAAAATATATGGGTAAAATTTTTAGTTTTTCATCTGCATTCTGGGGCGACGGCGTGGCATTGGACGAAATGGACAGCGAACATTTCCTGTACAACATTGGACAAGGCGGATTGGGACTGTCACGTGATTACTATTTTGATACAGATGCAAAATCCGTAGAGGTCAGAAAAAAATACAAAGAATTTATCGAAAAACAAATGAAAAACTTTGGTTTGGATGTGGACGCAGAAAAACTGTATAACTTGGAAGAACGCATGGCCAAATCTTTCTATCCAAAAGAAAAATTGCGTGACCCACATGCAAACTATCACAAAATGAGTGTTGCAGAAGTAAAAGAAAAGTTCAGCGGGTTTGATTGGGATACTTTCTTGGCAACACGGGGCGCATCAAATGCAGAATTTATCAATATCGCACAACCCGAAGCAATCACAGAATCAATCGCAATCATGAACGATACAGATATGGAATTGATTAAAACATATCTGAAATACCGCATCGTCAGTGCCGCAGATTCTGTATTAGATGACAAAACATACGATATTGCCTTTGATTTCTATAACCGAACAATGGCCGGCCAAAAAGAACCAAAACCACGTTGGAAACGTGCGGTATCTATGTTGGACGGGTCTTTGGGCGAAGAAATCGGCAGATTATATGTTGAACAATACTTTTCCGGCGATGCAAAAAAACGTATGCAAAAATTGGTAAAAAATCTGCAACATGCATACGCAGACCGTATTGAAAATTTAGATTGGATGTCCGATGAAACACGTGAAAAAGCATTGGAAAAACTATCCACATTCCGTGCAAAAATCGGGTACCCCGACAAATGGCGCAGTTATGATAAATTGGAAATCAAAAATGATTCTTTGTGGGAAAATATGGTGCGTGTCGCACAATTCGAAGATGAATTTTGGATTGCAAAAATTGGCCAGAAAAAAGATCCAAACATATGGTACATGAACGCACACGAAGTGAATGCGTATTATGACCCGTCTACAAATGAAATTTGCTTTCCGGCCGGGATTTTACAATATCCGTTCTTTGACATGTCGGCGGACGATGCGTTTAACTATGGCGCAATTGGGGCCGTTATCGGACACGAAATGACCCACGGATTCGACGATTCCGGACGTCATTTTGACAAAGACGGAAATATGAAAGATTGGTGGACCACCGCAGACGCAGCAGGATTTGACGAACGTGCAAAAGTCATGAAGGAATTCTTTGATAAAATCAAGATTAATGATGAAGTGTTTGCAAATGGTGAATTTACACTGGGCGAAAATTTGGCTGATTACGGCGGTGTGACTATTGCTTTTGACGCATACAAAAAATACGGCACCCCATCGGCAGATGTCGCGAATTTGACCGCCGACATGCGTTTCTTTATCGCATACGCCGGCGCATGGGCGCAGAATATTCGTGCAGAAGAAGAACTGAGATTAACCAAAGTCGACGAACATTCTTTGGGCAAAAATCGTGTCAATGGTATTTTGCCACATATAAACGCATGGTATGACGCATTCGGTATAACCGAAACAGACCAAATGTTTATCGCACCAGACGAACGTGTAAAACTGTGGTAAAAAAAGATTTGAAACACAAATAATTGCATTCGTATTTTTTTGTGATAATATTGCCCGATAAAACAACAAAGGACAATTAAATATGACAATAGGTGAAATAGCCCCAGGAAAATTGCCACCAAAGAAAATGAATGCAATTATTGAAATTCCTGAAAATGGGCATGTTAAATATGAAATCGACAAAGAAACCGGCCTGTTAAAGGTGGACAGAATTTTGCACGCCCCAATGGCATATCCGGCGAACTATGGATATTTTCCGGGAACATTGGGCGATGATGGCGACCCATTGGATTGTGTTGTGGTTTGTAATGCACCACTGCGCCCAGGTGTGATTATCGAAGTCAGACCAATCGGCGCACTGTTGATGGAAGACCAAGCCGGTGGCGATGAAAAAATCATCTGTGTACCACGTGATAAAATCGATCCATATTACGAAAAAATCGAATTTATTGAACAGTTGCCCGAAATTTTGCGGTCTAAAATCGAATATTTCTTTCAACACTATAAAGATTTGCAACCACATTCTTGGTCTAAAATCTTGGGTTGGGCCGATCGTGCAACGGCAGATAAACTGATTATGGACAGTATCGACAGATATTGGCAACACAAACGCCAATCACAATAAATACTTGCGTTTGGACACTTTATCTTTATAATCAAAACAGAAAATTTAAAAGGGGTACAAATATGGCATCTTATATTGCAAACGATATGCGTGTGGGTTGGGTGATTTCCCATAACGGAAAAAGATATTCGGTTACATCAATCACAAAAGTTAAACCGGGTAAAGGTGGCGCTTTTGTTCAGGCCGATTTGCGTGACATCGATTCCGGAAACAAGGGCGGCGACCGTTGGCGCGCAGAAGACAAAGTTGAAAAATTAATGGTCGAAGATTTCGATTGCCAATATTTGTATGCAGATGGCAGCGATGCATTCTTTATGAATCTGTCCGATTATGAACAGTTCACAATGCCGGTGGATTCTTTGGGCGAAATGATGAAATTCTTGGCCCCAGAAATGGTTGTAAAGGCAAACTTTGTTGAAGGTCAACCTGTATCCATTTCTTTGCCAAAAACAGTTATCGCAACCGTTGAAGAAACAGAACCTGCATTAAAGGGACAAACCGCCACAGGCAGTGGTGGAAAACCCGCAATCTTGGACAACGGCGTACGTGTTCAGGTACCTGTATTTATCGAACAAGGCGAAAGAATTGTCGTTAATACAGAAACATTGGAATATGTAGAACGTGCAAAATAATTAAATATAAAAAACGGGGGGAACACCCCCCTGTTTTTTTGTACGACAATAAAAATAAGGACGGCAACCATGGAACAAAACAAAGTTTCCATAACACGTCCAAAAGAAAAGCGCCGGCAGATATATATGTGATTTTGGCAATATTTCTGATATAATCGTGGCAAAGGGTACACAGTGGCGACAAACGATATGAACTTTGAATTAAAATTTGCAAAACATTGGTTGGATGAATTGGAACAATATATACCAAATCCAACAGACGATGCATATCAACAACTGTCCGACGATATGAAATCTTTTGTCCAAAACCAAAACCCAATGTTGCAATGGCTGCGATTAAAGATCGCAATCGAATTGGACAAATACAGACCACGCAATATGCCCATCTTGGATTTTGCAAACAACCCAGACTTGGCATATACCGGTGGCCAATTCGATACTTTTAATCCAACACTGGCCAAACTGATAAAAGCAAAAAAATTCGACGATGCACGTAATATGTTGGGTAAAAATATGCCAAACATGTCAACATTAAGCGCAATAAATGCATTGAATTGGATTAAACGATTACAAAAATATCCCGATCAAATACAAGCCGCAAAAAACGCATCGCCAGAAAATGAATTTACCGCATATCAAGAGTTATTGTGGACCATAACCGATGATTTCGTGAATTTTTATAACCTGCGCAACGACATAGGCGCACCAATTTTATATGCCGACCTGTACCCAGAATGTGACGACAAACCATTGATGACCGGAACATGCAAAATAAGGTACACCAATGATAATACGCCACATGTACATGTAAATATTTATATGAAAAACATCAAAAATTTGGCAAAAAAATACAACGACACGGTGTTCAACACCTTTATCATCACAGTGGCACACGAATTATCACATGCATTGGATAATTTACAACCGTCCAAAACTGCACTGGGGGCGCAAATAATGTATTACGACAGGCAAACATATAAACCTGCACCAATTTCAGAGTACCTGAAATCCGCAACGGAAATCAATGCATTTCATTTGGAAGACATAGTTAAACACACATTAGAAAATAACGATTATTAAAAAATCCCCCATTTGGGGGACTTTTTAATTCAGATATCAAATTATTCTGCATCTGTTGCGGCAGATTCTTCGGCCACAGGGGCGGATGTTTCTGCAACTTCTGCTGTGGCAACTTCTTCGACTTCTTCTTCCACTTTCTTGGTGCCGAATGTCAAAGATTTACCCGCAACCAAGGCGTCAATTTCGTCTTGTGATTGCGCAACATAGATTTTAACAGGTACGATAACATCTGGGTGCAATGCAATAGATGTTTCGAATACACCAACAGATTTAATTGGCGCACCCAACATAACCTGGGCAGATTCAACAGATACGTTTGCAACGTCTTTCAACATACGTGCGATGTCACGTGTTGATACAGAACCATACAATTGGCCGGTATCGCCCGCTTGGCGAATCATGTGCAGTTTTGCATTACGCACCGCATCAACATTTGATTCGGCCGATTTCTTGGCCGCTTCTTGACGGGCGGTCAATTCTGCTTTTTTCGCTTCGAACAATGCAACGTTTTCACGAGTGAAACGCATCGCTTTGCCGTTTGGCAACAAATAGTTACGTGCAAAACCGGTTTTAACTTCGACCGCATCACCGATATTGCCCAACTTTGTGATTTTTTCTGTCAAAATAACTTTCATTTTATCTGTCCTTATGTTTTATAAGTTAGAGCATATGCCCAAATTTTAACCCAAGTTGTTACGAACAAATGGCAATAAACCCAAATGACGCGCACGTTTGATGGCAACCGCCAATGCACGTTGATCTTTCTGGGAAACACCACTGATACGGGATGGAACAATTTTACCACGTTCTGTGATATAGTGCGCCAATGTTTTGGTATCTTTGTAATCAATAACCTTGCCCTTTAATGGGTTTGATTTTTTACGATAAATTGCTGCACGAACTGCCATTATTCAGCCTCCTCGGTATTCTTTTTCATCATGATAGAAGGTGTTGAAGCCAATTCGTCAACACGAACATTCAAGAAACGGATAACGTCTTCGTCAATGCGGGAACGACGTTCCAATTCTGTAATTTTATCACCGCCCAATTCAATGTTCAACATAACATAGTGAGCCTTGCGATTTTTGCGGATGATATATGCCAAATTTTTCAATCCCCAGAATTCTGTGGATTTAACATCACCACCCAATTCTTTGATAATTTCAGAGAATTTTGCCGCTTTTTCTTTTACCTGCGGTTCGGTTAAGTCTTGACGAAAAACCAAGACACTTTCATAAAAAGCCATTTTATTTTCCTATGGTTTAATCAGCCGATAACACCATTGTCATCAGCAGGAACGCCGTAAATTATGCCAAGTTTTAATCAAAAATCAAGTATTTTTTTACTGCCCCGAATCCGCACGTTGAATGACCGCAGTAAAGGTCGCTTCGGCAACTTTTTTCCCACCAACCAACGCAATCCCGTGGAATTTGTACAACTTCATCTTGGTCATTAATAATTCAACATGCAATTCCAATTTGTCACCGGGGCGGACCATGTGCGAAAACTTTATCTTTTCCATGGTGGTAAAGTACCCCAACATACCGGCACGTTCCGCATCGGTCATGCGGGCAAATGCAACATAACATGCCGTTTGCGCCAATGCTTCGACCTGTAATACGCCCGGCATAATCGGATCGCCCGGAAAATGACCAGAACACCAAAATTCATCATCACGGACGTATTTTATGCCAACAGCACTGGTATCATTATATTCACGAATTTCATCAACCAAGCGCATGTCACCACGATGCGGAATTACCGTTTCGATTTCTTTTGCATCTATCATTTTTCCTTTCCTTTTATTTTTGTTTGGACAGCATCCAACTTTCGATTATGATTTTTACTGTTGGCTTTACAAATTTATCAGTTGGCATTTTTTGCAAAATGCGCTTTGGTGGATAAATACGAACAATAGCCTTTTTATTATCAATCATTTGTGCATGAATCAATTATTTTTTCGCATTTTTACGCAACCATGCATAGTGACGCATAAATTCAGTCCCAGGCCCCGCCGGATACCCCATATGACTTTCGCCATCTGGGATATTACGGAAAACACCACTGTTTGCGCCAACAGATGCATCATTGCCAATCTTGACACCATTGGCAACACCAACGTGACCACCCAATAAAACCCGGTCGCCAATAACAACGCCACCCGCCAAGCCAACGCCACTGGCCAAAAAGCATTCAGAACCAACCACAACACCATGGGCAATTTGACATAAATTATCAACTTTCGTCCCGTCACCAATCCGTGTGTCCGTCATGGCACCACGATCAACACATGTGTTCGCACCAATAGACACACGTTCACCCAATACAACACGACCAACGTGCGGAATAAAGACATTTTTCCCATTTTGGCGGGTGTACCCAAAGCCATCTTTACCAATAACCGCACCAGAATTTATTACGCAATCCGCACCAATCGTCGCATTTTCAATGTGCGCACCACTGTGCACAACCGTCCCACGACCCAATACAACATTGCGGCCGATATATGCGTATGGATAAATCTTGACATCCGGTTCAATTACCGCACCACGTTCAATGGTCGCAAACTGGGCAACATAGGTCGTTCTTTTTTTGCGAAAGAATACACCACGGTCGATATGCGCATTGCGATTGATGCCAAAGCGTGGCTTGGCACGATAAATTTCACCCAAAATCTTGACAATGTTGCCACGGGGACTGTCCGTCACCAATAATGTCGCACCGGTTGGCGCATGTTGGGCCATTTCCGGTTGAACCAATATAACCGTCGCACGGGTGTTTTGCAAAACAGATAATGGCAAAATCTTGAACGCATTGCTGTTCTGTTCGGTGGAATAAAAAGCCAACTGACCCGCACGGGCATCCGCAATCGGCGCAACACCCGTCACCGGCGCATTCGCATCACCACGTAATTCCAGACCAAATTTGGTCGCCAATTCGCCAGCCGTTGTTTTATTTGCCGCCGGCGCAAACAAATTTCGTATTATTTTCATCATAGCCAGTCGATTATAAATAAAAAATTCTGAATCCGCCACATTTTTATGAAATGTATTTTTACCTTGATTTTTCACGATTCGTATTTATAATATGTGGTGTTCTTGAAAGTAATTTTGGGGGCGGGGTTGACGAAACCCCGCCTTTTCGTAAGACATCTTAATAAACGCAAAGGAGTATATGAATGTCTTTTGTATCTATGCCACGCCAAGATTTATTGTTAGCAATCGATTCTTTGGCCCAAGAAAAACAAATCGACCGTGACGTCGTTATCGAATCTTTAGAGGCCGCAATCGCAAAAATTGCAAAACATAAATATGGCGAAGAATTTAATATTACCGCATCTATTGATCGCAAAAATGGCGCAATTTATGTAAAGCGTTTATTCGATGTTATCAAATCACCCGCAGATGCAGGCGATGATTATGACCCGAACACTATGCTGACCGTGGAACAGGCAAAAAAATATGCCAAAAACCCATCCGTTGGCGACGTGGTGGAAGACGCCCTGCCCGAACCTGAATTTGGACGTATGGCGTTCCAAACCGCAAAACAAATGATGACCGCACGTGTGCGTGATGCAGAAAAAGGACGTCAGTTCGAAGAATTCAAAGACAATATCGGCGATATCGTCAGCGGAATTGTAAAACGTATCGAATTCGGAAATGTATTCGTGGATATTAATGGCAAAGCCGAAGGATATATCAAAGGAACAGAATTAATCCCAGGTGAAAGATTGGCCGTGGGTGACCGTGTGCGCGCATTGATTATGGACGTCGCACGTTCCAATACAGGCCCACAGATTTTCTTGACACGTACACACCCAATGTTTATGGAAAAACTGTTCGTGCAAGAAGTGCCTGAAATCTATGAAGGCATTATCAAAATCAAGTCCGTGGCACGTGCGCCGGGTTCACACGCAAAAATCGCCGTGGAAACACAAGACCCATCTATTGACGCAGTCGGTATGACCGTCGGTATCAAAGGTACACGTATCCAACCCGTTATTAACGAATGTCACGGCGAAAAAATTGACGTTATTTTGTATTCAGAAGACCCGGCCGTCTTTATCGTTAACGCAATGCAACCGGCAAAAGTCGCAAAAATTATCGTCGATGAAGATACACGCAGCGCAGCCGTGGTCGTAAACGAAGATCAACAATCTTTGGCAATCGGTCGCCGTGGACAAAATGTGCGCTTGGCATCCCAATTGACAGGTTGGAATATCGACGTTATGAACGAAGTCGAAGAACAAGAAAGACGTGCAAAAGAATTTAAAGAAAAAACAGAACTGTTTATCGGTGGGTTGGATGTCGATGAAATGATTGCACAACTGCTGATTACAGAAGGATTCCGCACAATCGAAGAAATCGCATTCGTCGATATCGCAGAATTAGAAGCCGTCGAAGGATTTAATCCAGAATTGGCCGCAGAATTACAAAAACGTGCAAAAGATTATTTGGCCAAAGTCGAACAAGACTATTTGGATAACGGCCACAAAATTGGTATGTCTGATGATTTGTTAAAGTTCGACTTTATCAAACGCCCAACTATCATGAAATTGGGTGAAGCAGGCATTAAATCTTTGGAAGATTTGGCAGATTTGGCAACAGATGAATTGGTCGAAATCTTGGGCGAAGATACTATGTCAAACCGTTTGGCGGGCCGTGTAATTATGAAAGCACGTGAATTGGCATACGACATTAAACAGGATAACGAATAAGCGTTATTTGATAATGATATAAACGGAGTGAATATATATGGCAACATTGACACTGGGAAAATCTGTTACAACCGATGCGGTTCGCAGCAAAAAAGGCGATGCCGTCTTTGTCGAAAGACGCAGACGGGTCGTCGCACCGGGTAATAAAGAATTAAGGGATGAACCAAACACCCCTGCCACACAAAAAAATGCCGCAGATGAAAAACTGCGTGCAGTGTTGGCCGCCGCCAAGGCACGTGAAGAAGAACGCAGACAACGTGAAGCCGCAGAAGAAGCCGCACGGGCTGCACGGGCCGCAGAAATCGAACGTGAAACACGTGAATACGAACAGGTTCGTGAACAGTTGGCCGCACGTGAAAATGCCAATAACAGTGCCAATGATGCCACAGAAGAAAATACTCAACCGGTCAAAGCTGCAAAACCGGCACAGACACAAAAAGTCTTTACGAATAATGCGGTTGCGGGTGCAAATCGCAAAAACCGCAATAACGATGACGATGAAGGACGCCCAAACAAGTTCGCAAATAAAAAGGACTTTAAAAAATCCGGCAAAATTCATTTGCACGATATCATTATGGGTGGCGACGGTGATGATGACGATGAAATCGGATTACGTGGTGCAAATCGCCGCAGATCCGAAGCATCATTAAAACGCTTTCGTGAAAAAGCACGGGCGGTATTTTCTGCACCACAGAAAGTCGAACACGTTGTCACATTGGGTGACACAATCACCGTGAAAGATTTGGCCGCCGCAATGGCAGAAAAAGTCGGCAACGTTATCAAAAAATTGATGGAAATGGGTATGATGGCATCTGTCAATCAATCTATTGATGCAGATACCGCAGAATTGGTCGCCACAGAATTCGGCGCAACCGTTAAACGTGTCGATGTAAAACCATATGCCGACCAATTGGAACGTGAACCAAACCCAGAAAAATTGGCACCACGGGCGCCCGTTGTGACCGTTGTGGGACACGTTGACCATGGTAAAACGTCTTTGTTGGACGCATTCCGTAATGCAAATGTTGCCGCAGGCGAAGCCGGTGGTATTACACAACACGTGTCTTCGTATGAAGTAAAAACGCAATCGGGTGAAATGATTACTTTCTTGGATACGCCGGGACACGAAACATTTACCGCAATGCGCGCACGTGGCGCACAAATGGCCGATATCGTCGTGTTGGTCGTGGCCGCAAATGATTCTATTATGCCACAGACAATCGAAGCAATTAACCATATCCGTGCCGCCAAAGTGCCTTTCATTGTCGCAATCAATAAAATCGATTTGCCAGAAGCAAACCCAATGCGGGTAAAGACAGATTTGCTGCAACAAGAAGTGCAAGTCGAAGAAATGGGTGGCGATGTGCAATGCGTTGAAATTTCTGCAACAAAACGTATCGGATTGGATAAATTAGAAGAAGCAATTCTGTTACAGGCAGAAATGATGGAATTAAAAGCAGATCCCGATATGCCCGCCGTCGCATTCGTTGTCGAAGCAAAACAAGAAAAAGGTTTGGGCGCAGTCGCAACCGTATTAATGCGCCAAGGAACATTAAAAATTGGCGATGTATTCGTTGTTGGTGAAACATTTGGCCGTGTGCGTGGATTGATAAATTCGGCCGGCGAACGTGTCAAATCTGTCAAACCGGGCCAACCGGCCGTCGTGTTGGGATTGAACACAGTCCCCAGCGCAGGTGACGAATTACGTGTCATGGAAACCGAAGCGCAAACACGTGAAGTTGCCGCATATCGTGTGCAAAAGGCAAAAGATAAAGCAAATGCCGTTAAACGGTCTTCGTTGGAAGAATTGTTCGCAAAGCGTGACGAAAACAAAAAGATGATACTGCCGGTCGTATTGCGTGCAGACGTCCAAGGTTCCGTCGAAGCAATCAGTGATATGATTAAAGAAATCAATACGGATAAAGTTGGGGTTGATATCTTGTCCGCAGGTGTCGGTCAAATCACCGAAGGCGATATTCGTTTGGCAACCGCATCCGGTGCCGTAATTATCGCATTTAATGTGCGTGCAGATTCTGCTGTGCGTGATATGGCACGCAGCAATGGTGTCGATATCAGATATCACAGCGTGGTTTATCGTATCACAGATGAAATCAAAGAAATTTTGTCCGGTAAATTGGCACCAGAAAGAAAAGAAAACTTTATTGGATACGCAGATGTTATCGCGCTGTTTACCGTGGGCAAAGGTATCCGTGTGGCCGGATGTCGCATGACCGAAGGCACAATTAAAAAAGATGCTTTTGTGCGATTGTTGCGTAACAATGTCGTAATTTATGACGGCAAAATCGGACAACTGCGCCGTGAAAAAAATGAAGTAAAAGAAGTATCCGGCGGGGTTGAATTCGGTATGTCCTTTGATAAATATAACGATTTAAAAGAAGGCGACCGGGTCGAATGCTATGAAGTAGAAGAAGTTCGTGCGCAAATATAAAAATCCCCCGTTTGGGGGATTTTTATTGATTTTGTAAATATTATGTTTTATAATTTGCATATGTTTAACAGCAAATTTATCTTTTCTGTAAATAAATGTTGGCGCGTTGCCGCCTGATGCTTTATTGTGCGCCGTATCCCGGGCGTTGTTAAATTTTGGGCTTTTATTTCATCCAGAAAACAATTAAAATACAAAACAGAAAAGGTAATCATTATGACAAATAAAATCGTTTTAACCGGTATCAAACCAACCGGAATGCCACACTTTGGCAACTATATCGGTGCGTTAAAGCCAATGATAGAATCCGCAAAAACACAAAAAACAATCATGTTTATTGCGGATTTGCATGCACTGAATACAATATACGACCCAAAAACTGTGCGTGAACACACATATCAGGCCGCCGCAATTATGATGGCGTTGGGAATTGATTTAAATAATACACTGATGTTCAGACAATCCGACGTTGAACAAATTTATCAATTAAATACACTGCTGATGAATGTCACACCAAAGGGATTAATGAACCGGGCGCATTCGTACAAAGCCGCCATGGATAAAAATATCGCAAATGGCGTGGATGTTGATGCGGGTGTTAATATGGGATTGTACACATACCCAATTTTAATGTCGGCTGACATATTACTGTATGGGGCAGATATCGTGCCGGTCGGCGCCGATCAAAAACAGCATGTGGAATTTGCACGGGATATTGCCGGACACTTTAATGCAATATATGGTGAAACTTTCAAAATGCCAGAACCCGTTATAGGTAAAGAATCAGGACTGATTCCCGGTTTGGATGGACGCAAGATGAGCAAGTCATACGACAACACCATACCGTTAATGGCACCGGAAAATGAATTGAAAAAGAAAATTATGCGCATCATCACGGATTCTAAAACACCAGAAGAATCAAAGAACCCCGATGAATCCACTATTTTCCAATTGTACAAGCATTTCGCCACCGAACCAGAAATCGCAGAATTTGCCGATATGTTCCGACGTGGTGGAATGGGATATGGTACTGCAAAAACAATACTGTTCGATAAAATCAATGGCGCAATAAAAGACGCACGAACAGAATACGAACGATTGATGGAAAACAAACATGAAATTGATGCGGTATTGAATCACGGCGCACAACAGGCCAAACAAATCGCAGAACGTACGATGCAACGTGTAAAAAAAGCAATGCTGGGATAATTAAAACAGGAGAGAGAAAATGAAAAAAACCGTTATTTGGATTGGTACAGTCATCGGGGCCGCCGCTGTTATGTCGTTGGTGTTTGATGCAATGCGCACAACGGACGCCCCAAAAACAATATCCGTTGTGGGGGAATGTTTGACATCTGCACCAAAAGATAAAACCGCAATAACATTGCGTGTTGCGGCATTGGCACAAAATGCCGCAGATTCTATGCGGGACGCAACCGCACAGATGGCCGATATTGTGAACTATTTAAAAACCCAGCCGGTCGAAATCCAAACCAAACAATTTAATTCATATGAAAAATCAGAGTGGAATCGTGAACTGCAGAAATCTGAAATATTGGGGATTGAAACAACAATCGCCGTCGAAGTGTCCGCAGATAATACGACAACCATTGAAAACTTGTTGGCAAAATTCGCAGGTCAAAAAAATGTGTTTTCCGAAGATTTGCGTATGTACACCAGTGCCAAAGTATTAAAACCAATTATGGAAGAATGTATGTCTTTGGCGGTCGAAAATGCACGCACACGTGCAAATGCATTGGCCGCCGGTGACAGCAAAACAGCAGGTAAAATGTTGGCGGTGTCATATGGAACAAACACCGCATATAACCCACAGCCCGCATATAATTTAATGCGGTCAAAAGTCGCAATGGCAACCAGTGCAAATGCCGATGTCGCCGCCGGTACAATCGTCGCAAAAGACACAGATGTATCCGTTACCGTGAATGCAATTTTTGAAATTAAATAAGGACACATATGCAAAATGCCGTTGCGGAATTTTTGGAATACTTGGGACAAACAAAACATTATTCGGAACATACCGTAACGGCATATGAACGTGATATTACAGACTTTCTGAAGTTCTATGAAAATTATACCAGTACCCCGCCATTGCTGCAGGATATGGGACGGATTGATACAATATGCTTTCGTTCGTTCTTGGCCGATTGCCAAAGAAATGGTTTAACACATAAATCAACGGCACGGACTTTATCCGCAGTGCGTGGATTCTTTAAATTTTTAACAAAAAAATATGGTATAAAAAACGAATCCATCGGATTGATATCGGCACCCAAGGTGATAAAAAAACTGTCCAAGGCAATTGATGCAATTGATGTCGAACATATGCGGGGCGCAATCGCCGATATCGATGCAGACGAACCATGGATTGCGGCACGTGATTGGGCGTTGGTGGTATTACTGTTTGGGTGCGGATTGCGAATTTCCGAAGCGTTGGGATTAAAAAACTGTGACACATACGGTCACCCCGACATATTAAGAATTACCGGCAAAGGAAACAAAGAAAGATTGGTGCCGGTATTGCCAATCGTATGGGATGCGATTGAAAAATATATGAATTTACGCCCGTTTGGAAACGATGCGAACGATGAACTGTTTCGCAGTGTGCGGGGGCTGCCAATGTCGGCACGCATGGCAGAAAAGGTCGTGGAAAAATTAAGACATTGGTTGCAACTGCCCGACTATGTGACACCGCACGCACTGCGACATACGTTTGCAACTGCGCTGTTGGCGGGTGGTGCAGATTTGCGCAGTCTGCAAGAATTATTGGGGCATGCGTCATTGTCAACGACACAGTTATACACAAAAGTAAATATGGCCGAAATATCCAATATTTATGCACATGCCCATCCAAGGGCCAAAGATTAAAACAATATGATTTATGGCCGTAAAGCCGCAACTATTTCCGCAAAGTTATCACGTACATCGCCATCCGCATTGATATAAGAAAACTTTATACCCGGTGCGGTGCGCAACCATTCAATCGCAGGCATTGTGACCGTGTGATACAGTTCCAAACGACGACGAATGACATCGGGGTTCGCATCGTCGGTGCGACCGCCGCCTTCACGAATACGCTTGTTTATACGGGCAATCAAAATATCCGTCGGCACATGCAAATATAACACATGAACATTATGTGTTTTGGCATAGTTTTTAACCAGCCATTGCGCCTGGGTCAATTTACGGGGAAAACCATCCAAAATCGTGTCACGTGTATCGGATATGCGTTCACGCATCATATCGAATAACAGTTCGTCCGGCACCAAATTGCCAGATGCAATCGTGCGACCAATATCAGAATCCGCAGGCGCAGTACGCAAAATCGCCCCGACTTCGATATGATCGAAATCGTGTCGCGCCATTAACATTTTAGAGAAAGTTCCTTTGCCAACACCTTGGCCGCCCATCATGACAATAATTTCTGGTTTGTGCGTCATAATCGTCACCCCATAATATATTTTAATTGTATCATGAAAAACACCGTTTGGCAAGATGCCAAACGGTGAAATAATTCACAAATATGCAAATTATTTTTTGCTGTTTTCGATTGCAGCGCCCAAAATGTCGCCCAAAACAGAACCACTGTCCGCTTCGTTCGAGAATTCTTTGACCGCTTGCTTTTCCAATGTCACCTGCAAGGCACGGATAGACAATTTAACAGTGTTGTCTTCAACGGAAACAACAGATGCTTCGACGCTGTCACCAATGTTATATTTGCCTGTGTCTTGTTCGGATTTTTCACGTGACAAGTCTGTACGACGGATAACACCACGCACATCGCCCGCCAATGTCAAAACCAATTCATCAGGTGTGATTTCGGAAACTGTACCACATACAACCGCACCCTTCTTGATAGAAGCGGCGTTGTTTTCGGCACCTTCTGTCAATTGTTTGATACCCAATGTGACACGTTCTTTTTCTGGATTAATATCCAAAATTTTCGCAGTCACTTCTTGGCCACGGACGAATTTCTTTAATTCTTCTTCGTCCAATTTGTTCCAAGACAAATCAGAGATATGAACCATACCATCCAATTCAGATGTCAAAGCAACAAACAAACCGAATTCAGTTGTGTTTTTAATTGGACCTGTAATCACATCGCCAACATTGTGTGTTTCGGCAAATTGCTTCCATGGGTTTGGTTGCAATTGTTTGTAACCCAATGAAATACGACGTTTATCTTGGTCAATACCCAAAACGATAACGTTTACATCCTGGCCATTTTGCAAAACCTTGCTGGGGTGGATGTTTTTGTTTGTCCAAGACAATTCAGACATGTGAACCAAGCCTTCGATATTGTTGCCCAAGTCAATGAATGCACCGTAATCTGTCAAAGACGATACTTTACCAGATACCGTGTCACCAACGTTGAACGCACGTGACGCTGTTTCCCATGGATCTTCTTCCAATTGTTTTGCACCCAAAGAAATACGATGTGATTCTGGGTCGAATTGGATAACTTTGACTTTGATTTTTTCGCCAACATGTACCAATTCACGTGGGTGGTTAACACGTTTCCATGACAAGTCTGTTACGTGCAACAAACCATCGATGCCGCCCAAGTCAATGAACACACCATAATCTGTGATGTTTTTAACTGTACCTTCGATAACCGCACCCAATTCGATGTTCTTCATCGCTTCACGTTGCGCCGCAGCGATTGTGTCAGATTGGATTGCACGACGTGATACAATTGCGTTTGTGCGCAAAGCATCCATTTTCAATACACGGAATTTGTCTTTCAAGCCAATCAAAGATTTCGCATCACGGATTGGTTTGTGGTCAACCTGAGACGATGGCATAAATGCAAATACGCCATTGATGTCCACGGTAAAGCCACCACGAACAACTTCGATAATTGTACCTTCGGGATCGACACCTTCGGCAACTGTTTTTTCCAAATCTTTCCATGCTTTTTCTGCACGTGCTTTGGCATATGACAGAACCGCCGTACCTTCACGGGATTCGTAACGTTCAACAAAAACGTCAATAATGTCGCCAACAGATGGGACAGATGCGCCGAATTCTTTTAACGGAACACGACCTTCGGATTTCAGGCCAACGTCAACCATCGCAAAATCACCACGAATGTCTTTGACGGTACCTTTGGTTGCGTAACCCTGCAAAGTTTCTTGGGAACCATAGTTCGCATCGAACATCTGGACAAAGTCTTCGCCGGATACAGGATTAAATAAATCTTTGGATAAATCTTTCATAAGAAATTTTCATCAAAGTTTGCCACCCTTCGCCGAGTGTTTCGGGTGGCAGGCCACCTAAAATCTCTCTGGGGGTCTTGTGGGGTTAATCGGATTGAATTTGCGCCCACCCGCAAAATCGAATGAAATTATACAGTGTTTTTATGCGATTGCAAGAAAAAACCGCCGTTCGGCGGTTGGTTTATTTGCGGCGTACACTGGATTTTTTGTCACCACGTCGTTTGGTCGTCTGCCGGGCTTTGCGGACACCTGTTTGCGATACCGACACATCCGATATGTCAATCGTGCCGTCCGCCAAATCCATTACATTGTTTATGCCATGATGCAGGTCAGGATGACGATCAACATAGCGCTTTATCCCAAATAAAACCGCCGCAATAATAATCCGTTCAATATCATCAGACGATATATTTTCCATAACACGGCCACGAATACCCGACACCAGACTGTGCAGGGCGCCTTTGGCACGACGAATAAAGCGACGACGACGATGCGCACGTATCGCACCGGCAATCCACATCCATACCAACATTACAACAACCGGCAACGCAATACAGAAAATAAAATAACGAAACCACGTGCCACAAAACACGGAACCAAACATGGCGGTACACGTGCTTTGTAAATGCAGCAAGCATATCGCCACAATTTCATACAGCGCCAAAATTGTTATACAAATTTTTGATTTTCTGAACATATTACACCCTTTTGGTTATACATTAATATTTTGCATATTCGGGACATATATGTCATCAGGTATGAATTCCAAAAAATCACCGCCAACAAATGTTGACGGTGGCTCCCTTCCTTCCGGTTATCCGGAAACTGATAAACATCAGACACGCACATTTTATCCAGCAATTATGCTGCGATTGCGACGGATTCCGATGTTGTAACTGTTGCGTCGGCGGCATCCATAATCTTTTTTGCTTCGGCAAAGACCATTTCTTTGACACGCAATGCCAACGCTTTTGTATCCAATGTTTCGGCCGCAATATCAAAGTTGTCGGTACGAATCTGTAAAGAAACATATGCACCAACCAATGATGGACGTGATAAATCTTCGATAGAACGAGGAGTGTTATTCATGCCAATTTTTAATTCATCCGCCAAAGATATGATTTGACGATCTTCGTTAACCCAAACCGTTGTTGTTAAAACTTGGTTTAAAGCAATCATTATTTCTTTGATGTTTTTTGGCATGTGCGTTCCCCTCCTTTCGGGCGTTATTGTTGTTTTCAGCCAGTTTTCATGTAAATACGTCGGTATTTACAATTTAACCAGACTTACATTGGTTGTTTATTTTTGTTTTTCCCAAAAAACCGGCTTTTCCGCAGATTTCTGGGAGAATTCTTTTTCCCTTGCTTGTCTATACAAACATCTTAGAACAAAAACGAATCGCAGGTCAAGCACAAAATGCATTTATTTTCATTTTATTTAAAAAAATTTATTTTTGACCCAAAAAACCATAATTTCCCATAAAAAAACATGAATTTGTCATTGACAACCATAAATCCCCATGCTAAATTGCATGTGACGCAGAAAGGAAAAAGGTAAAAAATTAACCCAAAATTTATCATAAAATGGCATTATTTCTCTCATCTTATGAAAATCGGTTGGATACCAAAGGGCGAATTTCAGTACCGGCTTCCTTTCGTGCGGCAATTGCCAAAGAAGACTTTGCCGGTGTGATTTTATTCCGGTCTTTTACAAATAATTGCATCGAAGGTGTGACCATGTCACGCATGGAACAAATGGCCAGCGCAACCGACAAAATGGGCGTATTCGACAGCGAATTGGATGATTTGACCGCCATGCTGTTTGCAGATGCACGCCCATTGGCATTTGATGTAACCGGACGCATCGTTATACCCGCGGATATGTTAAAGCATGCAGGCATTACAGATTCAGCGGTTTTTGTCGGTCGTGGAAACAGTTTCCAAATATGGAACCCGGGCGCATTCCATGCCGCCCAAGAAAAATCTTTGCAGAACCTGCGTGGGACACGTCCAAACTTAAAAATTGGCGAATAATGCCGACTTTATGCTTGACGCACAATCTGGTACATATATAAACTGAATCAAAATTGCCATTATTCGGACAACTGATAATAAAAAATCCCGCATTTGCGGGATTTTTTATTCTGCGGTGGGTGCGTTTATTTGTGAACGCACATCCGCCAATGCACGGGCCCGTTCGGCAATCAAACCATTCAAATTCGCCGTGGTTAAATCCACCGCATATTTAATCGAATTCGCAAATGCCAAGGCATCACTGTTACCATGCGTTTTAAACGCAAAACCACGCAAACCCAAAAAGGTCGCACCCGCATATGAACGTGGATCAATTTTATGCTTTAAACGTTTAAACACATGCACCAAAAAGAACGCACCAATCATTGCCAAAATCGATTTTTTGAAGTTTTCAACAACAACACGTTTAATCAATTTGGCGGTGCCTTCGACCGTCTTTAATACAATATTGCCGGTAAAGCCGTCGGTGACAACAACTTGGACACGACCGGCACTGATATCACTGGCTTCGACAAAGCCCAGATATTCGTATGGCAATTTATCTTTGTTGGCCGTTAACACTTTGTTCAAATGTATCAAGACGTCGTTACCTTTGGTTTCTTCGGAACCAATATTCAAAATGCCCAATTTTGGACGTGGCATTTTGCCAACAACTTCGGCATAAACACTGCCCAATACGGCAAAGTCAAATAATATCGTTTCATCACAATGAACGTTCGCACCCAAATCCAACACAACAACACGACTGTCACCCGCACCAGACGGCAACATTGTGGTAATCGCAGGACGTGATATGCCATCAATGGTCTTTAACGCCAATTTTGACAAGGACATTAATATGCCCGTGTTGCCCGCACTGATTATCGCAGCAGATTTGCCTTCACGGACGTCTTTGATGGCCATATACATGGACGTATCTTGGGCGTGACGCAAAACATCCATAACTTTATCGGTACCTTTGATAACGTTTGGGGCGTGTACAACCTCTACATTACGGGAAACACGTGGATATTTTGCCAACAATTTACGTAATTTCTTTTCATCGCCAAACAGACGAAATGACACATGCCCTTCGCCGTTTTGATATAAATACTGATTCATGCCACCCAGAACCGCATTCGGCCCTTTGTCACCACCCATGGCATCAATCGCAATAATCTTTTTTTCTTCTGACATAGTATATAAAAAGCAGAACAGGACGATGATTACCGCCCTGCCCTGGTTAATTCCATTTTATTTGGTTGTATTATTTCGCACCGCATGCAGGACAAACGTGATGTGGACGTTTCTTTTCGCCACATGTTTTGCATACACCGCATGGCATCACAGACAATGCGTCATGTGAACGACGTTGTGCGGAACGTGCTTTACTGGTTTTACTTTTTGGCGTTGCCATTTTACTATCCTTTTTATTATGACTGTCTTATTCTATTCATTTTCTGCGCATTTGCAAGGAAAACTTTTTACCATGCCCAGATTATGCATCCGGACATGGTGTTATATTAGATATCCAACAATTGCTGCTGACCGTTGCCTTCACGTGCCAATTTTTCTGCACGTTCTTCTTCACGGGCAATTTCACGTACACGACGGACATATGCACCCGTGCCAATTGGTATCAAACGACCAACAATCAAGTTTTCATTAATACCAACCAATTTATCGGTTGAACCACTGATTGCGGCATCTACCAATACTTTGGTCGTCTGTTGGAACGATGCGTTCGAAATAAATGAACGTGATGTCAATGATGCACGTGTCAAACCAACCAAGACTTGGGACGCTTCGGCCAATTTGCCATTATCACGTGCAACACGTGCGTTTTCTTCTTCGAAATCAACACGGTCAACAACCTGGCCCATCAAGAAGCCTGTGTCACCAGGATTCGTGATTTCAACACGGCGTGTCATTTCACGTATCAAAATTTCAATATGTTTGTCATTGATGGTCACGCCCTGCAGACGATAAACCTGTTGAATCTGGTCAACCATAAATGTTGCCAAGGCTTTCTGACCCAAAATACGCAAGATATCTTGTGGAACAGGATCACCATCAACCAACTTTTCCGCTTTGCGAACGACGTCGCCACTGCGCACCAACAGGTTTGTACCCTTTGGAACCGCATATTCAACCGGCGCAGTGCCGTCCGATGGTTCAATACGGATGATAATTTTAGATTTTGCATCTTCTAATTCAACCGTACCGTCGATTTCCGCCAACAATGCAGGATTGGTTGGACGACGAACTTCCAGCAATTCATTAACACGTGGCAGACCGCCCGTAATGTCGCCTGTACGTTTTGCTTGGACAGGGATACGTGCCAAAATGTCACCGGCAACAACATGGTCACCATTCGCAACGTTCAATACCGAATAGATTGGCAACAGATATTCTGCAACCTTTTTGCCACCCAAATTGATTACGTTGCCAGATGCGTCAACCAATGTAATCGCAGGTTTCAATGCCTTTTTCGTGTTTGTCTTCCAATTGATAACTTTGCGTGACACAATGCCAGTCATGGAATCAACTTCTTCTTGGTATGATACGTTTTCAACCAAGTCGTTGAAGTTCACAATACCGTCTTTTTCGGCGATAATTGTGTTTGAATATGGATCCCATTCGGCAACTTTTGCGCCTTTTTCAACGCTGTCGCCGTCGTTAACAATCAACATAGATGCGTATGGCAAGTTGCTGCTGAATAATTCTTCACCAGATTTATCCACAACCGCCAATTTGCCATTACGTGATAATACTACGACACGGCCGGCACTGTTCTTAATTGTGTTAACACCCGACAATTTGATTGTACCCGCAACCGGAACTTCGATAAAGTGACTTTCGGCACCACCGGCGGCAACACCACCAATGTGGAAAGTACGCAATGTTAACTGGGTTCCAGGTTCACCAATCGATTGACCCGCAATAACACCAACCGCTTCACCAACGTGTACCAATGCATTACGTGACAAATCCATACCATAACATTTTGCACACAGGCCATCCGAACAACATGTCAGAACACTGCGCACATCAACAGATGGTAAACCGGATTCGTTAATCTTTTTCGATGCCGCTTTGGTAATCAATTCGCCGGCAGGTACGATAACTTCTTTGGTGATTGGATGCACAATGTCATGGGCCGCAGTACGTCCCAATACAACATCACCCAACGCAACAGATAATGTCGAACCCGTATAAACCGGTTTGGCCGTAATAAATTCTGTTGTGCCACAGTCATGTTCCGTGATAACAGTGTTTTGCGCCAATTCAACCAAACGACGTGTCAAATAACCTGCGTCAGCCGTTTTCAAAGCCGTATCCGACATACCTTTTCTGGCACCGTGGGTGGACGTAAAGTATTCAGACATGGTCAGACCTTCTTTAAAGTTCGAAATAATCGGAACTTCGATAATCGAACCGTCTGGTTTCATCATCATACCACGCATACCGGCCAACTGTTGAATCTGACGTTTTGAACCACGGGCGCCAGATAACGCCATCATGTATACAGAATTCCAATTGTCGCCGGTGGTTTTACCCAATGCGGCATATGCCATATCACCCAATTTGTCGGTCGTCTTTTGCCACAAGTCAATCAGTTTGTTGTGACGTTCACCACCAGATAACAAACCGTTCTGATACTGCTCTTCGATTTCGGCCGCAACTTGTTCAGATTCCGCAATCAAGTCTTTCTTTTCTGCAGGAATCACAATGTCGTCGTAACCAATGGAAATACCACTGCGTGCAGCCTGTTCAAAACCGGTGTTCTTTAATGCGTCCGCCAACAAAATCATCGCTTTGTCGCCACAGCGTTCGTATGTCGTTGCCAACAAAGATTTGATTTCACCACGTGGCATTACTTTATTTACCAAATCAAATGGCATTTCTTCGCATTGTGGCAACAATTCACCCAAAATCATACGGCCCGCCGTTGTTTTGTATGTCTTGCCGTTAATGCGTGCAACAATTGGTGTGTGTAATGTAATTGTCTTGTTTTCCAATGCCAATTTTACTTCATCCATGTTCGCAAAGCGTGGCGATTTTTCATCGTGTTCACCATTAATCAATGATATATAGTAAACACCCAATACCATGTCTTGCGTTGGGACGGTCATAGGTTCACCGTTTGCAGGCGACAATACGTTGTTCGATGACAACATTAATGTGCGTGCTTCTAATTGGGCCTCTAATGAAATTGGTACGTGAACAGACATCTGGTCACCGTCAAAGTCAGCGTTAAAGCCCGCACAGACCAATGGATGCAAACGGATTGCTTTTCCTTCGATTAAAACAGGTTCAAATGCCAACAACGACAGACGGTGCAATGTAGGCGCACGGTTCAACAATACAGGATGTTCGTGGATAACTTTTTCCAGAATTTCCCATACAACGTCTTCGCCGTTTTCAACCATTTTACGTGCAGTCTTTAATGTGTTTGCATAATCACCCGCCAATAGACGTGCATAAACAAATGGTTTAAATAATTCCAATGCCATTGTCTTGGGCAAGCCAACCTGATGCAATTTCAGGGTTGGCCCCGATACAATTACCGAACGACCAGAATAGTCAACACGTTTACCCAACATGTTCATACGGAAACGACCGGATTTACCACGCAATGAATCAGACAACGATTTCAAAGGACGACGATTCTGGGATACCATTGGACGTGCTTTGTGGCCATTGTCAAATAATGAATCAACCGCTTCTTGTAACATGCGTTTTTCGTTGCGGATAATGATGTCAGGTGCATGCATTTCCATAAAGCGTTTCAAACGATTGTTACGAATAATTACACGACGATACAAATCATTTAAATCAGACGCCGCAACGTGACCCGCATCCAACGTCACCAACGGACGCATATCCGGTGGAATAACGGGAATAATATCCGGCATCATCCATGCAGGTTCCGTTTTCGAATCCAAAAATGCTTCGACCAATTTCAACTGCTTTATCAAAGCTTTGCGTTTTGCTTCGGATTTCGTTTCAGATAATTCTGCACGCAGACGTGTGCGTTCATCGCCCATATCCAAACCGGCGATGATGGAACGAACACCTTCGGCGCCAATACCAACATGGAATGCGTCCGCACCAAATTCTTCAACCGCAGATTGATATTCATCTTCACTGATTACGTCATATTGCTTTAAATTTGTCAGACCGGGTTCAATAACGATATAGGCATCGTATGAAATAACCTGCTCTAACTTCTTTTGTGGCAAATTGTTCAACAAAGTTGCAATTTTACCTTCACGTAAAAACCATGTGTGTGCAACCGGCATGGCCAATTTAATATGCCCCATGCGTTCACGACGAACGGATGCGGAACCAACCTCTACACCGCAACGTTCACAGACAACACCACGGAATTTGATTCTTTTATATTTTCCACATGCACATTCATAGTCTTTGACCGGACCAAAAATCTGTTGACAGAACAAACCTTCGGATTCGGGTTTCATAGAATGATAGTTAATGGTTTCTGGCTTTTTTACTTCGCCATGCGACCAAGATAAAATCTCTTCTGGGGACGCAATCGTAATGCGCAAGGCATCAAATTGTTCCTTGGTTTCGATTTGTCCAAATATCTTTTGCAACATATTGCTCATTATATTTTCCTCGCTTGAAAGAGTTGTTAGTGGTTAGGTATTAGTTGTTAGGTTGGTTGCCGGATAACCGGCAACCGGAACACTAACCACTAATCAATTTTCTTGGGTGTCATCGCCAGACCCAATCCACGTAATTCACGTACGAATACGTTAAAGGCCTCTGGCGTACCGGTTTGGATGTCATCACTGCCCGAAATGATGGATTCATACATCTTGTTACGGCCGGTGATGTCGTCCGATTTGACAGTCAGCATTTCACGCAACAGGTGGGCTGCACCGTGCGCTTCTAATGCCCAAACTTCCATTTCACCCAAACGCTGGCCACCCATGTGGGCTTTACCAGACAATGGTTGCTGGGTTACCAAAGAGTAACTGCCAATAGAACGGGCGTGAATCTTTTCATCAACAAAGTGATGCAGTTTCAACATGTACATGACACCAACGGTCACAGGACGTGCAAATTTTTCACCCGTCATACCGTCGTATAAGTCAAATTGACCCGTTTCTGGCAATTTCGCCAATTTCAACATACTGCGAATGTCTTCGGGTGTCGCACCGTCAAAGGTTGGCGTCGCCATTGGAACACCGTCACGTAACAAGGCCGCCTGGGCACGTACGTCTGTGTCGGTCATTTTTTCCAATTTTTCGGCGGTTTCTGGGCCGTAAACCGTACCCATGATACTGCGCAAATCATCCGTAACGGCACGTTTGGCTTTGACTTCGTCCAAAACCGCACCAATCTGGGCACCCAATGTGCGGGCAGCCATACCAAGGTGGGTTTCCAAAATCTGGCCGATGTTCATACGTGATGGCACACCCAATGGGTTCAATACCAAATCAACCGGTGTACCGTCCGCCAAGTGCGGCATGTCTTCAACAGGAACAACTTTGGATACAATACCCTTGTTTCCGTGACGCCCCGCCATTTTATCACCAGGTTGCAATTTCATTTTATGCGCAATGTATACTTTTACTTCTTTTAATACACCGGCATTCAAAGAATTGCTTTCGGTTGCTTTTGCGATTTCGGCATCGGCTTTTTCGTTCAATTGCTTTAATTTCAGAACATGCTGTTCGCGCAATTCATCGATTTTTGCCTGGGCTTCTTTATTTTTGACAGCCAATTTTTTGACGTCTGATGGACGAATGCCTTCGAAAACTTCACCGGTCAATTTTTTGCCAACGAATGGTTTCAAACTGCCTGTGCCAGATTCGATAACCAGGTTTTCCGCAATCTGGAATACTTGGTCCGCAAAGCCTTTTTCTATAATTGCAACTTCGGCTTCACGATCTTTGTTAATCTGTTCGATTTTTTGCAGTTCAATCATCTGGGTACGTTCGTCTTTCTTGACACCATGACGGGTCAGAACGTTAACGCCAATAACTGTACCTTCTTCGTTTGGACCAACACGCAAAGATGTGTCTTTTACGTTTAATGCCTTTTCACCAAAGATGTTGCGTAATAACGCTTCTTCTGGGGTTAACAAAGTTTCAGATTTTGGTGTCACACGACCAACCAAAATGTCACCATGTTTCACACGGGCGCCAACGTAAATAATACCGGATTCGTCCAGATTCTTTAACGCTTCTTCACCAACGTTCGGTATGTCACGTGTCAAAGATTCAGGCCCCAATTGGGTATCACGTACTTTGAATTCTTTTTCAACGATTTTTACAGATGTAAAGACGTCGTCACGTGAAATGCGTTCGGAAATAACAATAGAGTCTTCATAGTTATATCCACGCCATGGCATAAAGGCAACCAATACGTTGCGACCCAATGCCAATTCACCATAATTCATAGATGAACCGTCCGCAATGATGTCGCCCGCAGAAATACGGTCGCCAACTTTGACCAACGGTTTTTGGTGAATGATTGTTTCACTGTTCGAACGTTCGAATTTTTCCAGGTTATAGATATCCACACCCGTCACAACGTTGCGGCTGTTCATACATTTAACCACAATACGGTTCGCATCAACAGATTCAACAACACCGCTGTGCTTTGCAACTTTACCGGTGCGGGAATCACGTGCAACTTCACGTTCAATGCCGGTACCAACCAATGGTGCCTGAACACGTAATAATGGAACGGCCTGACGCTGCATGTTCGAACCCATCAAAGCACGGTTTGCGTCGTCGTTTTCAACGAATGGAATCAAGCCGGTTGCAATGGATACCACCTGACGTGGTTCAACGTCAATTAAGTCAACTTCTTCTTTGGCAACCATGGTAAATTCACCATCAACACGGGCCGTAACCATATCTTCGGCCAATGCACCGTCTTTGTTTGTTGGGGTGTTACCTTGGGCGATTTTGTGACCCAATTCTTCGTCCGCCGTCAAATATACCATTTTGTCTGTTACACGACTGTTTTCAACAACATAATATGGTGTTTCAATAAACCCATATGGATTGACACGTGCATATGCAGACAAATGGTTAATCAAACCAATGTTTGCACCTTCGGGGGTGTGAATTGGGCATAAACGACCATAGTGCGTCGGATGAACGTCACGTACATCAATGCCGGCACGTTCACGATTCAAACCGCCAGGCCCCAATGCAGAAATACGACGTTTGTGTTCCAATTCAGACAATGGATTATATGCATCCATAAATTGTGACAATTGCGATGTACCCAAAAATTCCGATACCAATGACATCAATGGTTTAACATTAATAACGTCTTGGGGTTGCATATTCGCAATGTTTGGAGATGTCAAACTTTCACGAACCAAGCGTTCAATACGAACCATACCTGTGCGGAAGTTTTGTTCCAACAATTCACCAACTGTGCGGACACGACGATTTGACAGGTTGTCAATATCATCAACCGTATCTTTGCGGTCGATAATGTTTGTCAAAGTCTTTAATACCGCCAAAAAGTCAGATTTGGTCAACAAACGTTCGTCTTCTGGCTTTTTACCGGAATCTATCTTTAAACGTTTGTTCATCTTGAAACGACCAACCGCAGATAAATCATAGTATGCAGGTTCAAAACCTTGGCGCATAAACAGATTGATTGCCGCTTCTAATGTTGGGCGTTCGCCCGGACGGATAATGTTATAGATTTCAATCAATGCTTCTTCACGATTGGTTGTTTTGTCCGCCAATAACGTGTTGCGCATGTGCGCACTGACCGTGGCGTTGTCGATGGAAATCAAACTGATTTCTTTGACATTCATTTTATCCAAATCGTTCAAAACTTCTTCGGTGATTTCTGTACCCGCAGGCATTACAACTTCGTCGCCATTCATAATTGGGTCAAACAGATATTCACCAACCAAAGATTCCGGCATGATACCGAATGATTTGGTTTCCAACAATTTCTTCATGCGTTTGGCGTTCAAACGGTCGCCTTTGGATGCAATGATTTTTTTGTCTTTTGGATTAATCAAATCATAATTCAAACGATATTTATCCAATCCCGCAAAAGATTGCGTTTCGCCAACCCACAATTTACCATCAAACTTTAATGGAATGCGGTTATAGAATGCCGACAGAATTTCCGTGTCGGACATACCACAAATTGTCGGTTTGCGTGGATCAGCCAACCATTTCTTTTCATCTTCGGCGCATGGCAAGCAACGCAACAAAACCGTCGCAGGAACTTTACGGCGGCGGTCGATACGAACATAAATAACACCTTTGGATTCTTCAAAGTCAATCCATGAACCATGTTCGGGAATAATGCGTGCCGTATATGTAACCGGATTACCCGCAACTTTTGCTTCTTTGGTTGTTGCAAAAACCACACCTTGGGCACGATGCATCTGAGATACAATAACACGTTCAACACCCGATGCGATAAAGCTGCCACGTTCTGTCATCAATGGCACTTCGCCCATGAATATTTCTTGTTCTTTGATGTCACGCAAAGTCTTTTTGCCGTCTTCGGCGACATCCCATAAAATCAATCTCAGCTTCAATTTTAACTTGCTGGAATATGTCATGTTGCGCAACATGCATTCTTTTACATTGTAAACAGGTTTGTCCAGTGTATATTCCACAAATTCCAAGTCGGCAATGCCGGCATAGTCTTTGATTGGGAACATAGAAGAGAATACATTTTGCAATCCCATATTTTTGCGGGATTGTGGGTCAACATCTGCCTGCAAGAAATCCTTATACGAATTGTATTGAATTTCAACCAAATCAGGAAGCGGAGTTTGCAAAAAACTTTTACCAAAAGATTTTCTAAGTTTCTGGATAACTGCCATCGGTTTTAATCCTTTTTTTCTGTGTGTTTTGCAAACGAAGCGGGGCAAAAAGAAAATTCTTAAATAAATTGCGATTTTATTTTATCAAAAATGTCGGATAATTTTTATTCGATTATCTGACCACAATTTATCTAACAATCTCCTTTTTGCCCAGCTGTTGTCTTGTGTATATTTTGACATACGTCTTTTACGCCTGTGTGCCCGCATGGGAAAATTCCCACACGGGCGGCGTTTTGTCGCACGGTTGTACGACAGATTTTTTTCAGAACCAAGCGGTCCTGTCGATATGAATTATTTCATTTCGACTTTGGCACCTGCTGCTTCTAATGTTGCTTTCAACTTTTCTGCTTCGTCTTTTGCAACACCTTCTTTGACAGCCTTTGGTGCGGATTCGACCAAAGCTTTTGCTTCGCCCAAGCCCAAACCAGTGATGTCTTTTACAGCTTTGATAACAGCCAATTTGTTTGCACCCGCTTCTGCCAAGATAACATCAAATTCTGTTTTTTCTTCTGCAGCAGCAGCAACAGGACCGGCAGCAACTGCAACAGCAGCAGCGGCACTGACGCCCCATGTTTCTTCCAATGCTTTGGACAGTTCAACTGCTTCCAAAACGCTTAATTTTGACAATTCTTCAACTAATTTTTGAATGTCTGCCATTTTTTTACTCCTAATTTTTGTTTTAGGTCAGAATAAAATATTCTGATTTTATTGTTCTTTTTTTCCATACTCTGCCGATACACGTGCCAAGCGCGATGCAGGTTCGACCAAGATACGCGCAATTGTGCCACGGATTTCCAACAGGGAAGGAAGCTTGGATAATTGCAATACGCCGTTCGCATCCAGAACGTCTGCGTCCATTTTACCGCCCAAAATTGTTAAATTTGGGTGTGCTTCGGCAAATTTTGCCAAAACTTTTGTAACCGCCAAACCATCTGTTGCAACCGCAACCGCCGTTGGGCGTTTCATAAATTCAGACACAGGTTCAAAGTTGGTGTCTTTTAATGCCAACTTCATCAAACGGTTTTTGACAACTTTGAATAACGAAACCATTGGACGCAATTCATTGCGCAATTCTTCGAATTCTTTTACCGTCAAACCATGGTTTTCAACAACGAAAACACCGTTTGCTTCTTTCAGGGACGACTGTAACGCTGAAATCAGATCCGATTTTTCTTCGCGTTTCATCTGTTTTTTCCTTCAAGCTTCTGTTTTGTTAACTTTCCATCCAGATTGCTCTGGGATGGGGCTGATGTTCCTGCCCCAAAGAATTTTTTCTTTGTCTATGATGGGAATTAAGTTTTTGCAAACACCATCAGTCTTGGACAGAAATCTGTTTTGCGATTGGGCAAAAACCCAATCGCATTTAATTATTTTGCATCTACTTTCAAGCCAGGGCCTTGGGTTGTAGCAACCGAAATGCCCAAGATATATTGGCCTTTGGATGTAGATGGTTTTACCTTTTTCAATTGGTCAATCAAAGCATTCGCATTTTCAACCAATTTTTCTGTTGTAAATGACATTTTACCAATGCCTGCGTGGATGATACCCTTCTTTTCAGCACGGTATTCAATCTGACCCGCTTTGGCATTTGCAACCGCATCCGCAACGTTGTTTGTAACGGTACCCAATTTTGGGTTCGGCATTAAACCTTTTGGTCCCAAAACACGTGCGATTTTTGACATTTTTGGCATCATATCAGGTGTCGCAATAACGCGATCAAAATTGATATTACCGGCAGCCACAGAATCAATCAATTCTTCGCCACCAACAACGTCTGCGCCCGCTTTCTTGGCTTCGTCTTGTGCGTTGGCAGTAAATACAGCAACACGTACAGTTTTACCTGTGCCATTTGGCAAAGACAACATACCACGAATGTTCTGGTCCGCTTTGGTTACATCAATACCCAAACGGATAGCGATTTCCAATGTTTCATCAAATTTCTTGGATGTATATTCACGCAATGCATCGATTGCTTCGGCCAAAGAATAAACTTTGTCGGAATCCAAATTTTTCCAAGTCTGCTGTTTTTTAGTCAATTTCATGATATTACCCCTCTACCTTTACGCCCATAGAACGACATTGACCCGCAACAATGTTCATAGCAGATTCAACGGAAGAGCAATTCAAGTCCGGCATTTTGGCTTCGGCAATTTCTTTCAACTGTGCCAAAGACAATGTACCAACAAAATCACGACCCGGTTTGTGTGAACCGATTTTTAATTTCAAGGCCTTTTTAATATAGTACGACACAGGTGGCAATTTCATGATAAATTCGAAACTGCGATCTGTATAAACAGTGATAATACATGGAATTGGCATCCCAGGTTCTTTATCAGCCGTTTTGTCGTTAAACTGTTTGCAGAATTCTGCGATGTTTACACCAGCAGCACCCAACGCCGGCCCAATAGGAGGCGCAGGATTAGCCTGTTTTGCAGGGACGACCAATTTGACCAATCCCTTTACTTCTTTCTTTGCCATTTTTCACTCCGTTTTTTTCGTTTGTGTCGTGGTACGATATGGCGTATCTACCACGGTTTGCTGTGATTTTACATGATATTTTTCAGAAAACCACAAAAATCTTTTCGTTACCGGTTATACCCGTTCAACCTGACTAAATTCCAAGTCCATACTGGTTTCACGACCAAAGACCAGAACCGTCACAGTCATTTTTTGTTTTACATTATCAACTTCGGATGCAACACCATTAAAGCCCGCAAACGGCCCATCGATAACATGCACTTCTTGCCCGACTTCGTATTCAACATCATCCATGACAACGGCACCCTCTTCCACCTGCTTTAACAGACGGCGCGCTTCTTCTTCACTGACCGCAATCGGTTTGTTTTTCGCACCCAAAAACATTACAACCTGAGGAATCTGTTTAACCAAAGTAAATGTTTCGTTATTCATAACCATTTGAACAACAATATAGCCGGGGAAAAATTTCTTTTCGCTTTTTACACGTTTACCCGCCTTGATTTCGGTCACTTCACGTGTAGGAACCAGAATTTCACCAAAATATGCATTTAAACGACGCTTATCAATCTGTTCACGCAGACCACGCGCAACTTTGTCTTCGCAACTTGTGTGAACGTTAACAACAAACCACTGCATCTTCTCTTCCATTTTATGCTTCCTTTGCCTGTATTAGAAAACCCAACCAACAATTGCGTTCAGAATACTGTCCACCACAAAGAAAAACAATGCGGCCAGCCCCGAAAATACCAATATCATAATTGTTGCACGAATGACACTGTCACGTGATGGCCATACAATTTTAAACCATTCACTGCGAACAGACTTTAAAAAATCCAGCATTTTCTTCATAAAAATTGCCCGTTATTTACGTAAATTAACCACAACCACCGTACCAGACACATGCAAAAAATTTGGCAGGGGCAGAAGGAATCGAACCCTCATCCGCGGTTTTGGAGACCGATATTCTACCGTTGAACTATGCCCCTAACACACTAAAAACACCCGTTTTTTGCACCGATTGCCGATACCACAGTCTGCGACAGGATAGCACAACAATACAAAAAATCAAGCGGAAATATTATAATATTTTTCACATTCCCTTGCAAGAACATTTTAAATTCAATACACACAAACATACATGATATTACAAATTTTTCCTTGCACAGGGGGCGCATTTTTTTCTACAATCATTTTATTAGAAGGAGAGGCACCGTGACAACACGCACAGAACCCAATGTTTTACAGACCAAAATTACCACTTTTGTTTTGGCAGGATTGTTGGTAACACTGGGGATTTTGGTGGTGACTGTGTACAATATGTTTCCATTGAACAGACCACAGATTTTCTTTCTGCAAATGAAAAATCGCACCAACGAAGATATCATGGTGACAAACAATATCCCAAAAACAGACACAATGTTGAGTGATTATAAAAATGCCTTTGTGCGTGAGTATATTCAACACAGAAACGAAATATATCAAAATAAAAACGCAATGGAGAAAAAGTGGAATTCCGACAATGGCGCAATACGTATGTGGTCCGACGACAAGGTGTATAATGCCTTCTCTAAAACCAGTGCATTCAGAAAATATATGGGCAATAAAACCCCGGAAAAAACATGCGTTGTTAAAATATTATCTGTACAGCAGTTAACCATGGACATCAAAGCCAAAAACCAAGAAAGATATCAGGTCGCCATTGAAAATGTTTGTACAGACCGCTTTGGCCAAACAACCAACACACCATACAAACTGCATATAGATATCGCAACAGACAACACAACTGTAAAATGGAAAAACAGATTGGAAAACCCACTGGGGTTAAAGGTGGTTCAATACAAAGTTGTAGAAGGCGGGACAGATCCACTGGACATGGAATAAAAATAGTGCTATAACACAGACATAAGAAACAGGAAGGACAAGATGAATTGGGCAAAAGTATTTAAAGGCAACGTTTATGCAGTGGCTGTTGCAGGCATATTGACATGCGTGTCTGTCAATGCAAACACCGACAGTTTCAATGGTGTGCAATACGCATGGGACAACCCAACCGCCAATATGGCCAGTGGCAGTATTAAGCCAGGATACGCCCAACTGTCGTGGTCACAGGGGGCGGTATTACCAATTAAATTACGAAATGGAATGTTAACAATGGTTAATTTGCCAATGGGCGAACAAATTGCCGACATTCAAATTGGTGACCAGAGTCAATTTGTCGTTGACGCAACCCAAGGCGACAAAACCATGTTCATCAGTCCGGCCGTAGATAACTTTGGTTCGGACACAAATATGATTGTTACAGGTAATTCTGGTAACCGATATATCTTTTATTTAAGGGCTGAACCCGCCAACGCCAGTGAAATTACATACTCTCAGGTAGATGTGGTGTTGGACAGGGGCGCCCCCGCAATCGCAGGCGCAGGTGCCGCCACCAAGGCCGGCGGTGGTGCAGGTTCTATCTTTACAAAGAAATCCAGTGGCCCCGTTACAGTTGGTGTCGATGGTGAAGATTACGGTTGGATTAAATCAATGAAAATTGATCCGTCTGAATTCCGCTTTGATTTGGATATTTATGTTCCAAATCCGGACGACTATGTAATTGCGCCGGAACGTGTTTGGCGTGACCGCATATTTACATATATCGACTTTGGGGATAAAGTTATTTCTATGACACAAAGACCCGTTGTATCTTTGTTGGTCGAAGGTGGCGAATCCCCCGTCGGTTTTCGTACAGATGGTGAAGACGGCCGACTGTTAATCGTCGAAGCCGTTGGCGATATGGTTTTGCGCAGCGGTCAAAGAATTGTATGTATCAAAAAACGTGAAAAACCATTCTTAATCGCAGATACCGCATCGGTTATGGCGTTGGCCGAAGCAAATGTCGCACAAAGCATGCTGTCGGGACAATCGTTAAACAATATCGCATATACAGACAGCATGGCCGCAATGAGCATGGGCGCCGGCTATACCGGGACACCCGTATTTATGGGCAATCAAGCAACCGTTAATCCAATGACAGGGGCAGGATACTATATGCCCGCCGGATACGGTATGCCAACACAAATACCGGCCCAAATGCCAACCAATGGTTCGGGCAGTGTAATTAACATGTTGCCCCAAGAACGCAATACCGCCGGCGCATACCTGCCACAGAATAATATACCGGTAATCGCCAGCAACCAAAGCGGCGTCGCCGTCGAATTATATTCGGACACATCAACAGATGCATTGGAAAAATATTGGGCAAATTTATTGGCGCGCTTTTCGGGAACCGATGCACGTGGCCTGTTAGACCCATATGAAGATAAAGTATTCTATGCAATTGACGCACAAGGCGTCGGCGATTTGGGTGAAGGTGCATCTACTGCAAGTTTATACAGATTGCGTATCGGGCCAATTGCCACAATCGATGAAGCGCAGACGTTGTGCAATAAATTGATTAAGCAAACCGGTGGAGATGCACCGTGCAACGTTGTGCGTATACAATAATTTATACGCATACATGTAATTTTTACCAGTCGGGGTTGGGAGAATGAGTAACTTTAAACAACAATTAGCGGATTTCAAAAAAAATACACCAAAACAGGTTCAATGGCTGTTGTTGGCAATTGCTTTTATTGTTGTGCTGATACTGATGTTTTTGCTGTTGGGAAACAAACAAGAAGAACCAACAGAAAATATATTGGCCAAAGAAATCGAATTGGAAATCATCCCCAATGCCGATACACCGTTGGATTGGCAAAATACACCGGTGGGCG
>JAFXGD010000032.1 GCA_017513285.1 Alphaproteobacteria bacterium | reverse complement strand
CCACGCCGCAAAAACAATTGAGGTCCGCACCCGGAACACCAATTACCGGGGCGACCTGTTGGTTTGTTCGTCGGCCAAACCCGTGGACCCGTGGGGCCGATACCCGGCGGGCGTCACTTGCGGTTTCGTGGAACTGTACGACGTTAAACCAATCGAAGATTTCACGCCGGAAGATTGGGCCGCAACGTGTATTCCCGAACAGAACAGGCCGCGCAAGGGTTACGGATGGATGATGCGCAACCCGCGCCGCGTCGTGGAAATGCCGATACGCGGCCAATTGGGCGTGTATAACCTTATCGTGCCGAAAGGCGACATAACAGAATACCCACGTGAAATGGCCTTGGGGCCGGACGGATGGGATATGTTGAACAAGCGAATTAAAAGAAACGCAAAATGACAATCAAAACCACGTTATTGCCTGTTGAAAAGGCCCGGTTCGTACAGGACCATTGCGGCGAATACGGTTGCCAATTGGCCGAAATCGCCGTGGCCGGGAAAGACAAAGCGAAAGTTACCGTTACCGGCGAAGATGAAAACGTACAAAAGTTGTCTGACGAAATCGGCGAATGATGGAACAGTATTGGCAAACCAAATTAACGGCCTTTGATGCCGAATTGTGTAAAATGGTCGAATCCTTGACGGAAAAACCGTGCGAACCAAAGAATGGCGGCAACCATTATTTTTTCGAAGCGGATTACGAAAAGCACAACGACCCGCAATATATTTTGGCCATTTGGGACGCAATAGAGGGACGGACGGGAAAACGTCTTATTTCCATTAAGGACGACGCCGACCGCCACGCCCTGTTCGTCCGTGTTAAGTTTTACAACGACGGTTGCCCGGACGCCGCCTTTATCCCCAAAATCGAACAGGAATGAACGCAATTGTAATGACGGAAGAATATTGGGTCAATTCGATGTTGTCAATTGCCCGATATTATGGAAAAATTGCGGTTGATGGATTCGATTATGTAGTTGTTGACAAACGCGGCCACGACATTTTCGAATGTTCCCGCGAAGCCCAAAAGGCCGGACGGGGAAAGGCCATTAAACCCGGGGAACCGTGCGATTTGTGCCGGGTTGATTTCGTGCCGATTTATCGGAAATTGGGCCGGGAACAATTCTTGAAATTCTTACAGGAAAACCCGGACGTGTATTCAGTAAAAAAGGCCAAAGAACGTTTGAAGCAATGGCAATCAAAACCGAACGATTAACCGATTTGAAATGCCGCGATTGTTTGCATTTCGTGTTGTCGGGTTGGTGGGACCCGCAACGCGTGTGCGAAATAGGCGGATTCCCCGTTGACAAAGACGGCCCCGCGTGTATTTCAGTAAACCCGAAACCCCGGACGCATTGACGCCCGGGATTCGTCGTATTTGGAATTATTCTTAACTTTGCAAAAACCGATTCGTTATGCCAACCCCGAAACAACAGACCGAAACAAAGAAAAAGCCCGGAAGAAAACCACAATGGACCGACGCCAAGGTTGAACAGATGTGCAAGGCCATTGCCGCCGGGAAATCGTACAAAGACGCGTACACGGCCGCCCGGGTATCGCATACGACGTTTTACAAGCATTTCAACGAAGATGTTGAATTTAATGCGAAGATTAAAAAGGCCGAACAGGAATACCAAGAATGGTACGATTCCCAATTGGTCGTTGATTCCAAACGTTCGTTGTTGGATTTGATACGCGGGTACGAATGGGATGAAACCACGACCGAATCGGCGTTGGATAAAAACGGCAAAATGGTTGAGGTCAAAAAAAAGATTGTCCACAAAAAGGCCGCGCCGAATCCAACCGCGATTATCTTTGCGTTGTGCAACCGTGCGCCGGGCGAATGGTCCAATAAGCACATCCAAGAATTAACCGGCAAGATTGAAACGGAAAGCAAACCGGGCATTACCTTGGCCAACGTCCCGGATAACCTGTTGGCGCAAGTTATTGACGCGATAAACGGGAAATAATGGGGGGATTCAGTAAGACGGACGGACCGGCCGACCCGAACGAAGATATTATTGTTATCCATTTGGGCCGGTCGTTGACCGACGAACAGTTTGAACGGGTGCAACAATCCGTTATCGCGTTTATGAACGCACGATGGCCGGATATTGCGCACGTCGGTATTGACAATTGATTGGCCGGAATACATTAACAAGGGTTTATGTTTGTTTCTCAAAATTCGTTTCAGTTGGCCCAAAGGCGGCGAAACCCGGCCCGTCGCTAATGGGCCATTTTTGATT
>JAFXGD010000031.1 GCA_017513285.1 Alphaproteobacteria bacterium | reverse complement strand
TTGAAATACGATAACCGGCCGGAACGTTAAACGTACAATCCGATTTCTTGGTTTTGCCGGTGGCGGTATTGTCGTCATAGTTGCCACAAGAACCGCGTTTGCCGTTGCCAACCGCACATGACGTCGGATTTGCAACCGATGCGCCACCCGACGCATAATACCCCGCCGGTAATGTTCCCGTTATGCCCACAGCGGTTACGCCAAAATTATTCGGTGCATCTAATGGGCCGCCCGCACAATATTTACCGCCCGGGCAAGTATCACATTCGCACGACGACATATCAGAGCTGCATTTTAAATATTGTCCTGCAGAACAGTCATATGTGTTAAGTGTATTGGTTGCATAAAACGTCGGTGCAGTCGTTGGGCGCAGACCCTTGAAGTCATTCGTAAATTCGCCGTCGGCTGTAATATATTGTGTGCCCGAACTACTAACACCCTTAAACGTCTGGTTGCCCATAACATTATCCGGTCTCCACGATGTTATTTCGTTTTCTGCATTGGCGTCGGAATACACATTGCCATCCAACCCCAGATATACCACATATGTCCTACTAGGACTCGGGGACGCATGAGAATAAATACTGATTTTATATAATGGAGGTTTTGTCCCACCGGGGCATGAAACAAATGATGAATACTGCGACGGACATGCGACACATTTGTTACCACCAGTCGGTTCGCCGTCATATTCATATACATTGTACCACAATGTAGATGTTGTAGTCTGATGCTTAGCCATATAATAGCCCGATTGGCATGTTGTGTACACTTTTTGGGACGTTGAACACATATAGCCGCCCGCAAAACCATTCGTTGCAAAACATAACACGCACAAATATGCAAAAACACGCAGAATTCTGGACATTCTTCTCACTTCTTTTTTTAGTTACATGTGTATCATAGAAAAAACACGAAAATTGCACAAGTGAAAAATCCCAGAAATAAATTATTTTATAATTTGACAGTTTTTTGAATGCAGAAAAGATTGCATGCAAAATAAAACACACCCTGAAAAATACAGGGTGTGTACACGCAAACAAATAAGAAAGTAAAATATATGTTTATGATATCTTTTCCACACGGCGAATTCGACGTTCAATCGCATCAAAAGGCGATTCCAAAAACGTTTGGGCGCATAAAAATGCAACCTCTATGTCAATATCGTCGGCCGCCAATGCCAAAACATTTGTATCATCATGAAAACGATCATCACGGGCCTGGGACGGACGATCACAGCGTGATGCACGAATGTGACGATAACGATTCGCTGCAATCATTACACCGGCACCCGTACCACAAATAATAATCCCACGTGCAGCCGTATCATCCAACATCGCATCCGCCAAAGTCGCCGCAACATCCGGATAATCAACAACTGTATTCGGATCGTCCACACCCAAATTTACCACGTTATAGCCCGCAGCAGATAACATTTCAATCAAATATAATTTCAACCCTGCCCCACGGTGGTCGGCGGCAATATATACTTTGGATACCGTTTTGTTCATTTGTTTTTGTCCTTTCGTTTCGATAATTTGCATTCCAGACCCGTATTGCCCGTGATATTTATCGTGTGATACGACAACACACCGGTCATGCGGGCGGCACTGAAAATATTAGCGGTGTTGACCGTTGCGGGACCTTCCAATGTGCCATGCAAAAATAATACAGGCGTTTGAACCGTGCCAACAACACGACCACCACGACCAATAACAACCGTTTCGGCAATTATGTCGCCGATAACTTCACCATGAATCTGAACAGTGTGATCCGTTTTAATGTCACCCGTTAATTTACAGCCCGCACCAATAATTGTCGGTGATTGTTTTTCTGATGAGTTCGTAAATGCCAGCATTTTATTCGTCCTTTACAAATTTTGTTGGGTCAAACGGTGCGCCTTTATAGCGAATTTCATAGTGCAGATGCGGCCCCGTCGATCGACCCGACGAACCCGCCAACCCAATAACCGTACCAGGTCGCACCCAATCGCCACGGGATACCAATATCTGAGACAGATGGGCATACAATGTCGTAAAGCCCAAACCATGATCGATTTCAACCGTCGTACCATAACCAACACGTTCACCGGCCGAAACAACACGCCCCGGCGCAACCGCCATTAATTCGGTGCCTATCTTGCCCGCAAAATCAATGCCACGATGCTTTTTAGGTTTGCCCGTAAATGGATCTTTGCGTGTGCCATAATTCGATGTGATGCGGGATTTTACAGGCTTGCCCAATGGTAAAACTTCGTTCAGGCGACGCAGACCACTCCACAATTCCAGACCATCGGCCAACTTTTGATATTTTGCATCCAATTCTTTGTCGAATTCAATAGGACTGAATGCAGAGCCAACCAAAGGATTTGTGTATTTATTCGCATTCTTTATCAATGTCTGCTGACTTAATCCCAATGCGGCCAGTGTACCATTTATACGCTTGATATTCTGTTGCAATTCTTCGGTGCCGGTTTGGGTCAAAGTCGTAACCGTATCAACAATGATATTGTCCGCATCCGCAATAGATGCCATGGATTCAATAATTTGCGCATTGCGACGTTTTAATTCTTCGTTTTCGGCACGGGTTAATTCGTATTCTGCAGATAATTCCGATAATTTAGTGTATTCGGGGGTAAATTCTTCATCACGCAACATTTCCACTATGCGTGTGCGCAGAAAGTCCAATTCGCCCCACGTCTTGACACGAGTGTTCATTAACTTTTCACGTTCGGAATCAGGCAACTCTTTGTCATTTAAGACTTTGTCATCAATAACGTTCAACGAACGTACCAATTCATTATATTTGGTCAGATAGGTTTGCAAATCACTCATATGACGGGTGTGGGTGGCACGAACCTCTTCCAACTGCTGGGTACGCTTTTGCAACAGGGGGCGGTGATACACAAACACATATGTCGACCATGATGCCCATAATATCAAGCCGATTTTGCCACAAAAACGGGTGAAACGCCAAAAACTGCTTTGACCATAAGTATAGACGTTGCCACGGGGGGTGTCCATAACCGTAAATTCACGGGGCGGAAATATGCGAACAATAACGCGCCATATGGCACGAAATGGCGATGTTATAAACGCCCATAATGATGTAAAATATCGTGTTATAAAATTTATCATGCGTCTGATACTTTACCCAATGCTTTTGAAATAGTCAAGCCATCACGCAAAACAGGTTCATAATTCATCGGCAAACCACGATGCAAAACCCCCATGCCCCGGGTTCCCAAACGACCAGATATCAACACCCGTTCCGCAGTCGATTTGGCCCCAAATAACGGAAATATCGTTATGTCACCCAACTTGGTCGCCATGACGGACACAACCGTGCCAATCGTCGCCGCATCTGTGATAATACAAAATGTACCCATGGGACGAACCCGGGCAATACACCGTGATACCCACAATGATAAATCAGAATTATGATGCGCATTATGCGATGCAGGCGTTCCATAAAAATATGGCGGATTGGTCACAACAACATCAAATGTGCGGGATGTGCGCCACGAATAAATGTCGGCGTTTATCAATTCCAAGGCCGCATTATTTAATTGTGCATTCTGGGCACAGGATTCCAGCATAGTTTGCGATGTGTCAATCCCTGTTATTTTGGCATTGGGTGTATGCGCATGCATGCACAACGATACCCCGCCCGTGCCAACACCAACATCCAATATGGTCGCACAACCCGTCGGCGCAAATGCCGCCAACCATACCGCATCAGATGTCGGATTGTACAGGCCACGATGCATTTTAACACGCCCGCCCAATAATGTAAAAATTTCTTGTTTTGTTGACATATGCATATATAATAAAACATCAAAACAAAAAGGCAAGTTTATGTTAAACGATACAATAATTGTGCAAAGCGCAATCAGCGCATTTAATAACGCCGCATTGTGGGCGCCGGCTTTTTTATGGTGGGCGGTGTTGGCGATGCCACTGTTTGTCGTGATATATTGGTTCGCACCACAAATCTGTCAAAAATTACAGTGGAATGCCGAAAATATTGTATCTAAATCGGCGGTTTGGATTGCAGGATTGACCATTGCGTGGGTCGTGTTTATGGGCGGAAATTATGCCGTGTTGCGTGATAACCTGTCGGTATTGCCAGAGGTCGTGGCCGTTATTGTGTTTTTGGCGGCACTGATGATTTCTTCACATACAAAAAAATACCCTTTGCCAAAAATGAAATGGCAACAGTGGATAATGGTTGCAATAGTGTTGGCCGTTGTGGGTATGTCCGACATGCACCAATGGTGGGGACCAATACTGCAAATCGGCGCACTGATTACAGGGTTTGCATTGGGACGTGTCGCAAAAGCAGAAATGAGACCCTTTGCCGGAACCATACTGATTATGACAACCACAACCGTTGCAATGTTGATGCAGCCAGAATTCTTTAGATTTGGTCAGTTGGGACAATTAAGTGCGGCGCACTTGGTCGCACTGTTGGTGTTTGGATTCGCCGCTGCGGCAGCAATTGCGTTGAATAACTTTAAGGCAAAGGCGGCAATACGTAACAGCATATTCATAAAAATTAAATGGTTAATGCGTGTGACATGTGTTTTGGGGGCGGCGCTGTTTTTATTAACCGAAGCGATACCGGTTTTTCTGGGGACCGTGGTGGCCGTTATGATTTCTGGGGTAATGTCGATACTGCATGCCAGCAAAATACACAATGAAACCGTACATAAAATGTTCGCCATTGCCGTCGGCGCATTTGGCGTCATAACGGTTATGCCCGCAATTGTCGCAATCGCAATTCTAATTTGGACACTGTCACCATCCCAGGAATTTTCAGCAGATTTGCGCCAATTGTTATAATTTGTTATATTTCTTTAATACCATTTTATATCACTATCATGTACCATACATGACGTTAATTAACGAAAAAAGTGAGATATATTATGGCAATTCATCCAACCGCTATTATTCATGAAGGCGCAAAATTGGGCGCAGATTGTAAAATTGGCCCATACTGTATTATCGGTCCAAACGTGGTCTTGGGCGATCGTGTAGAATTGGTTTCCCATGTTGTAATTGACGGAAAAACATCCATTGGTGATGATTCTATTGTGTACCCGTTCGCCGTTCTGGGCGTTATGAGTCAAGATTTAAAATGGCAAGACGAAGCCAGTATGACCGGCCTGCGTATTGGTAAGCGATGCAGAATTCGTGAATACGCAACCATCCATTCCGGAACACCGGCATCAGACGGCACCGTTATTGGCGACGATTGCCAAATTATGGTTAACGCACACGTTGGACATGACTGTAAGGTTGGAAACAGCGTGGTGATGTCAAACTTGGTTCAGGTGGCAGGACACGTCGAAATAGAAGACTTTGCGATTTTATCGGGTGGCACAATGGTGTTACAATTTGCACGTATTGGACGCAATGCATTTATTGGCGGAATGTCAGGCGTTGGAAACGACGTGTTGCCATATGCCATTTACGATGGCAATCGTGCCGTATACAGAACAATCAATCGTGTTGGATTGATGCGACATGGATTCACAAACGAAGATATGCACGCCATTCATTCTGTGTATGCAGCGGTTTTCCGTGGTGGCGAAGGAACAGTGTCGGAACGATTGGCCAAAGTACGTAAAGAAGTAAAAAATAATAAATACGCAATGGACGCAATTGACTTTATTGAAAATCGTTCAAAACGTGGAATCGGCACATCTAAAAATGCAGAATAAAAATATCAAAATTTTTATAATTGCGGGCGAAGTGTCGGGTGACGTTTTGGGCGGACGCATCATGCAACAAATGCCAAATGTTCAATTCGTTGGAATTGGTGGCGAAAATATGCAAGCGGCGGGGTTAAAGACCATATTTCCTGTATCTGATTTGGCGGTAATGGGATTGATAGAGGTTTTGGGACACGCACGCACTTTGACACGACGTATTAATCAAACCGTTGACAAAATAATCGCAGAAAAACCGGATGTTGTGTTGACTATTGATGCGCCCGGGTTTGCAAAAAGCGTTATAAAAAAACTGCGCAACAGTGCCAAGGGTCGTGAATTAATTAAATCCGGAATGCGGTTTCACCATGTGGTCGCACCACAAGTGTGGGCTTGGCGACCGGGCCGTGCAAAGAAATATGCGCAAATATTTGATAAACTGTATGCGTTCTTTGATTTTGAATTGCCCTATTTCACCAAACATGGGTTGGATACGGTCGCAGTGGGACATCCAATCGCAAATGGACTGATTGGTGCAAAACCCGTGCGACAAAAACCAGATGACGATAAAATAATCAGCTTGATACCCGGCAGCAGAATGTCAGAGGTTAAACGTTTGTTGCCCATTATGCGTGATGTGATGGATATGCTGTGCCGCAATGGATATACAGGATATAAATTTGTTATCCCCGTTGTCGAAACAACCGCAGATTTTATAAAAAACGAAATACAAAAATGGCGATTTAAACCTGAATTGGTGTTCGCCAAGGACAGATATAATCTGTTTAAAAAAACATATATCGCAATTGCGGCCAGTGGTACAGTCACCGCAGAATTGGCAATGTTGCACATACCAACAATTGTTGTTTATAAAATGAATCCTGTGACAACGTGGATTGTGCGACAGATTATCCATATCAAATGGGTGTCATTGGTAAATATTTTGTTAAAGCGGACGGTTTTCCCAGAAATGTTGGGTGCCGATGCAACCGCAGAAAATATCGTGGATGAATTTCAACAACTGACAATCCCATCGAACCGCAAAAAAATGACAGATGCATTAAAATCTGCAGATCAATTGTGGTTAAAACAAGACACAGATGCGGCCCAATTAATTGCAACCGGCATTACAGATTCTGTTAAATAAAAAACCGTCAAATATGACGGTTTTTGTTTGTTGTGTCCGGTCTTTAACGGCTGACACAATGGCCAAATACCTGGGCAATGGATGACATTTCTGCATCGGACAATTCTGCCACAGGGATGATGTAACAACGGGCGCTGTCTTTTACAATAAAGACTTTGGTTCCACGGATATACGCCTGTTGCATGTCGTCCATTTGCGACGATGTCCACCAATCGTTCTGATTCAATGGCAAATGCGAAAATGCCGCCATGACCGCTTGGAACGCATCGTTATATGTAAACATTTCGGCACGGGATACATACTCTTGCCAGATTGACTGATTTTCATATGGATTCGGCGCCGGTTTTTGGGCGGTTGCATCTTGCCCCGTTAATGCAATAGAGGCAACCGCACGAATAGCATCCAAACCATCGGTATTTCCCGACGAACGTGCCGGCAAATTCAATTGGAAATTATCACCACAGGCCAAATTCATGCGATTTACATAACTGGTCAATACCGCATCAACCGCCGCCTGCCAATCAGAACTTTTCTTGTTCATGTCCAAGGTTATAATCTTTTCCGCCCATCCCCAAATGTTGGCCCCCATGTTACCCGCATTGGCAAAGCGAGATACCATTTCGGCATCACCGCCCGGAACGCCCGCACCACATGCGTCCGTCAATTGCGTGGTCAGCATACTGGCCGTTTCGTTGCCATACGACAATGCAATTGCATGACACGCCATGGCGGCTTCTAACTCTTGCCGGCGACGAATGCACAGGTCAGAATGCGATTTCGACAATTCGTTCGCCATGTTGGCCATGGATAAATATGACATTAATTCCTGCTGAACATACGATGGGCACAGGCGGGCCGCAGTATTCATTCCCCCCATACCATTGACGGTATTAACACCATATTGTGGCAACAATATATCTGTATCACGTTGCAAACACAATAATGCATAGTTGTACAATTCGCTTTCCGTGGCGTACATACATTTTGATTCACGTTGCCCCGGCACAACAACGTCACCACCACAATATTCGGTTAAACAATTAAAAATCTTTTGACGACATGCGGTATCAACATCCGGTTGGGTTACCATAAAATATGTATTACGTTGATTCTGTTTATACGCATTCATTGCACCGGCATTACCACGCAGTTGTACCGGGGTTGTCACAGTCGCAGACGTTGTTGGCGCAGTCATACCACGGGACGCATCCGCCACACCAACAGTACCAGCCGACACCGCATTTGCAGCATTGCCCAACATACACGCACCTATGACACCAAAAACACACAGAAAACGCTTCATTTTCCCCTCCAATTAATGCGATTGTATCATATTTTATATCAAAAGGCAAACATTCATTTGATTTATATTATCCATGATGTTATGATTGCACCACTATGATTATAACAAATGAATTTTTATCACAAATCCACGATGACATCAATGCCATCAGATGCTTTGTCGACCCAGACGCAACACAAAAACAAATCGATGAATTGAATGCACAAATCGATAATCCAAACCTGTGGGACAACCCAGATGCGGCACGTGTTTTGTTGCAAAAAAAATCGGGATTGGAACGTACGTTGGGCGAACTGTATCAGATGGAATCAGAATATACAAATTTGACGGATTTATATGCTTTGGCGCCGGATGACCCGGATATAACAGACGCAATCGTAAAATTGGCAGAAACCGCACACAAAGCAAAATTCATCACCCTGTTCCGTGAACCAGCAGATAAAGACGGCGCATTTTTATTTATCCAGGCCGGCGCCGGCGGCACAGAAGCGCAAGATTGGGCCCAAATGTTGTCCAGAATGTACGCCAGATGGGCCGAAAGACACGGATATTCATGTGAAGTAATAGAAGAACACGAAGGCGACACCGCAGGCATAAAAAACATTACATATCGTATATCCGGGGAACGGGCGTACGGTTGGCTAAAAAACGAAATTGGCGTACACAGATTGGTACGAATTTCGCCTTTTAATGCAAACGGCAAACGCCAAACCAGTTTTGCATCCGTTGACGTATGGCCGGATATTGATGACACAATCGAAATTGAAATTAATGACAAAGACCTGCGTATCGACACATATCGGGCATCCGGCGCCGGCGGCCAACACGTTAATAAAACAGACAGCGCCGTTCGTATCACGCATATGCCAACGGGTGTTGTTGTGACATGTCAAAATGAACGCAGCCAAATCCAAAACAAAGAAATGGCGATGAAGATGCTGCGCAGTAAATTGTATGAATTGGAAATGCAAAAACGTGCCGAAGCCGAAGACGCAGCCAAAGCCGCACAAAAGAAAATCGAATGGGGCAGTCAAATCAGAAACTATGTACTGTACCCATATCAATTGGTCAAAGACGTTCGAACCGGCACAGAAAAGACAGATTCCGATGCGGTTTTGGATGGCGACTTGGACGATTTTATGTTGGCATTGCTGCAACGGGGATAAAAAATCTTGATTTGCATTTGTGGAATGTGATAACATCTGCGTTAGAGGGGAACAGAAAAAATGAAAAAACTGCACAAATTATTATATTCATTATTTGGTTTTTTTGCATGCAACTTTGGGGCGCACGCCGGCACAGTCAGTGGCGAGATTACTTCACTTTCAGACTATGCTTTGAGACCTTTTTCTGGCTCTGGCTTAAGCACAACACAAAGCTTCTTTTGTTGTAAAGTCGCAGCCGGTGTACAGTGTAAAACAAGTGAGACCACAGGTCAATGTACGGAAGACGGATGTCATTCGTTATCAAACTATGGTGCGTATGACGCTGTGACTGTTTCATACACAGCTGTATGGGGTTTAAATTTGTATGGATGTCAGATAGTATCCCAAGGTTGCTATTCAAACACCCGTGGATTTGATGGCAACAGATGTGTGAACTGTCCAACAGGTTCTCTATCATCTTGTTCGTACTACGCGGAACTCCACAAAGACACATGCGGAAGTGCGTGTAGTAAGGGATTTTATTCCTCTGGTACAGGATGTGAGAGATGCCAGGTATACACAACAGCCAGTGGTGGAACCAGTTATGGCACTACAAGTTCTTGCATGAGTTCTGAGGACGCAACCAAAGAGAATTGTTATTTGCCAAATGGTACCAGCGCCAAAGATGCGACAGGATATTTCTCTATCACAGGTGGAAATTGTTTTTATAAAAGCTGATTCAATATAAAAATGGTGGTGGGTATATGCCAAAAATATCAATTATTATTCCAAATAAAAATTACGAACGCTTTCTGCGCAGCGCTTTGGATTCAGTAAAGCACCAAACGTTCACAGATTGGGAATGTATCGTTATTGATGATGCCAGTGTTGATAAATCATGCGATATTATTCAAGAGTATGTCAATGCCGACAATCGATTTAAATTAATTAAAATGCCACAACATTCCGGCATATCCGTTGTGCGAAACGCCGGTTTGGATGCCGCATCGGGTGAATATATTGCATTTTTGGATGCAGATGACGCATACGCACAAAACGCATTGGAAACACTGTACATCACTGCACAAATGACGGGGGCAGAAATCGTTAATGGCTTTGCGCAAAACGTCGATGATACGTTTAATTTTATTCCTGCAACCAACGCAGCATTTGTTCCAACCGGAATTTCAACATTCGTAAAACCCGGCCTGTTTTTGGCGCATAATGCACCCGATCAAAACTGGTTTTGGTTGTGGCGACGCCTGTACAAACGCAGCGTTATCGGCGATGTTCGATTTGATTTGCAATTAAATGACATTGGTGAAGATATCGGCTTTACTTTGAATGTCACACACAGGGCCAGATTGATGGCCGAAGTGCCGGTGGTTGTCACATACCACAGGTTGCATTTTAACAGTGTATCAAAACGCACTTCATGTCCAGATTGCATGGCGTATTTGACCGTGATACTGAATACGGCAAACTCTTTGATTCCGCACTATGAACCAATGTTTTGGCACATATTCTATAATATGATTTCGGACTATATCGTGCGTGAATGTGTCGTTAAACCACGTGTGTTAAAGGATTATTTGGATTTGGGGCGCAAAACGATGATACAGTGCGCACAAATTATGCCACGCAAATATTTAACACGTAAAAAACGATTTATGTTTTGGTATTTATCAAGGTTAAAATATGCGCAAGATTAATCTGTTACTGTCATTCGATAATAAATTTTGGAAATATGCCGCCGTTTCCATTGTATCCGTTTTGAACAATAAAAATCCAGAAACGGAAATCGACGTTTATTGCATGGTGCCAAAAGGCACCAGTTGGCGTGCGCACAGAAAAATAAAGAAAACTGTGCAGAAATTCAAGGGATGCCGATTAATATGGCGGGAAATTACAGAGTCGGAAAACCCATTTCAATCATGGGAGTTTAAAAAATGGAGTCCTGTGATTTTTTACCGCCTGTTCGCACATAAAATTTTTCCACATTTGGACCGTATTCTGTATATCGATTCCGACGTGATTGTGCGGGGCGATTTGTGGGAAATGTATAACACCAATTTGGGTGATAACGTTTTGGGCGCCGTTCAAGATTTGGCATTGGTGGACGAACCCAACAACTTTATGGGACAATATGTACGCAGATTTATTGATGAACATATTCCAAACGGACTGTATGTGAATTCGGGCGTATTATTGATTAATGCAACCAAATCCGCCGAGTTAGATGATTTGGCGCAGCCATTGGGAAAAATTGACTTCTCTTGCCCCGACCAAGATTTAATCAATATGAAATTGGCCGGACGTATATTAAGACTGCCACTGAAATACAATTTTTCCTTTGCGGAAACGTTTCCAAAAAACTATGACGCGGCCGATATAGCAGATGCAAAACAAAATTATGTTATATATCATTTCTATACCCGGAAACCATTCTTGTTAAAATACGAAAACCGTGATGTTTTTGAACTGTTTGAAAAACATGTGAATATGTTGGGGTGGACATCGGTCGATCTGATGCGACATGAAACCAAATTTTTGAAACGAAAAACTAATATTCCGGGCTTGACAATTGTTGGAACACGGTTAAAAATATGTGGCATAACCGTAATGCGTTTGACATAAAAAAGTTTTGGACATGAAATACGAAGATTTGGAAAAATATAAAAGTATAATCACGTCATACGATTATACAGTAACAAATATTACAGAACCCACCGTGGCGGGGTCGCAACACAACCTGTTAATCGCAGATACAGCAGCGGGAAAACGAATTTTTAAGTTTAATACACGTCAGATTATTCAAAAAAATGTGGCGGTGGGGCACCTGTACAATATGCGCAAAATCCCTGTTCCAAACGCAATAATGGGAAATGTAAACAACACATACTTTGAAACATACCGTGCATTAAATGGCATAACGTTGGACCAAGCAATAAAAGCAGGAATCGGTGCACAACAAATTCAGCAAATTTATGAACATATCATCACACTGATTGCCAAGATGGATCATATATACCCGGAACTGTTGCCGCAAAACCCAATGAACCATATTCATAATATTGGTGCGCACTATGTGGCAAATAATGTCAGTCGCATTGCTGCGCCAATCGCAAAATGCGCATTGCGGTCTGCAAATCGTGGCCCGTCACGTGACAGCGCCGTCTATCATTCGGGGATGACCCCAAAAAATACCATTGTGTCAAGCGATGGAAAATTTGTCGGCTTTGTGGATTTAGATGAAATTTGTGTATGTAATCGAAATTATGCTTTTGCAATGATGGCGGCAAAATACCAACAGTTGGGTATGGATTACACAGATTTAATCAGACAATATGAATGCGTCAGCAATTTCACAATCGATTATCCAACCGTGTCAGGTTTGGTAAGAAAACTGAATACAATTCGACACTTAATGTGGAAGTTGCAAAAACGCACAAAATAGTGATTATTAAACACACGGAACACTTGCTTTTTTATGCGCACAGGCATATAATACTGTTCGTTCGCACCCATGGCCTAACTGGATATGGCGCGTCCCTCCGAAGGACGAGGTTACAGGTTCGAATCCTGTTGGGTGCGCCACTAATAATGCATTGATATTATGTGTAATATGAATTCTGGGGACATTATTATTATAGGCGCAGGTGCCGCAGGATTGACCGCCGCAGGCGTCGCACTGAAACATGGAAAACGGGTTTTGGTATTGGAAATGGGTGACACCGTGGCACGCAAAGTTATGGCATCCGGGGGCGGACGGTGCAATATCACAAACGCCGCCGTCGCAACAGATAAATACCATGGCGCCAATCCATACTTTGTGCGCAGCGCAATTACCAAAGTGCCATACACCGACATATTAAACTGGGCATATGAACATAATATTGATTTGTATGAAAAAACACCGGGCAGATACTTTTGCACAAATGGCGCACAGTCGGTGGTGAACGCAATGATGTCAGATGCACGTGATGCAAAAATATACACCAATCAAAATGTGCAACACGTTGATAAAATCGATAATATCTTTTACGTAAAAACCCAAGATGCAACATACACTGCGCCAGCCGTAATTGTGGCAACCGGCGGGACCAGTTTTGCAACACTGGGGGTGTCAGATGTGGGGTGGAAAATCGCCAAACACTTTGGGCATAAAATAATTCCTGTGCGCCCTGCCCTGGGGGCGATGAATATAAAAAACGCACCCGCAGAATTGGCGGGAATTGCATTGCCGGTACAGATATCTGTGGGGCGCAATAAAATTAATGACGATATGCTGTTTACCCATCACGGAATTGGTGGCCCGGCGGCATACAGGGCGTCTGTATTCGATATTGACGATGGAATAAGCATTGATTTAATGCCAAATAAAAATGCCATGGAAATATTAAAAAATGCAAAGCAACAATCCGGGCGTAAAAATGTCGCAAACGTATTGGGCGAATATATGCCAATGCGTGTCGCAAAATGGATTGCCGGTGACGATACACGAAATATCGCAGATATCAAAGATTCAGAAATCGCAATTATTGCCGACCGAATTCACAAATGGCGCATATGTGCCGACGATATAAAAATGCATGGAATGTCAGCGGCAGAGGTCGTACGTGGTGGCGTCTGTGTTGATGAAATATCGTCCAAGACAATGGAATCAAAACTGTGTGATGGATTGTTCTTTGCCGGCGAAGTCATGGATGTCGCCGGTGATTTGGGCGGATTTAACCTGCATTGGGCATGGGCCAGTGGGCGTGTCGCCGGAATGAACGCATAGCGGAATAGAAACCTGTCACATAATACATGGTTTATATGTATCATATCGACCGTAACAGCGAGAGATACAATGAACACATCAACACCACCATGCAAAATATGGTCGCCACAAAATTCACCACGTGGCATTATACAAATCATCCCAAACAATACGGGCAATTCAGTATATGATAACTTTGCCATTTTTTTAAGCGGACATGGGTACTTGGTCATATGTACAACCGATATACCCGATGAAATCACACGTCGGCATCAATTGCCTGTATTTTTAATCCGGCATGACGACGGCAGACAACCATGGCCAAACACCGATATATATACCGCATGTGTGGCAATACACAAACGTAAAGAGTATAAAAACCCTTTGGTTAAAATATGGAATGCAATGACAGACGGCTTTAATGACTGCGCATGCCCCGACAAGCCGTGTTTGATTATCAGTAATGGTACAGACATATTAAAAACCAGCACCAGTGTATCAAAATCTTTGTATCAAAAATTCGGCGGGTATAATATCAACCACCTGACCGTTGTGATGTACCCATACGCCAAGAACGATATGATGCAGGACGAAAATTGGCCCAATGCACAACACGAAATATTGCGGTTCGTAAATCAAGCAACAATGATTTAGTCATTGCGAATAACAAAACATTTGAAAATTTAATACCAGAAAAAACCGCCCCGGGGGCGGTTTTTTTGTTATTCTTCAACCAACATCATTGCACGACCATCTTCGACAACCAAGTCCGGATCAGACGTCGTTGGTTTGCCGTCCGTCCAAACATAATACGAATATTCGGTTTTCGGATCGGCTTGAATCTGAATAACATGCTTTGGCGTTTCCAAAGTCAAATCATTACCATTCGGCGTATCCATACGAATAACCGAACATTCCGGCCCCACACAGCGATACAATTCGTCCGCAGGTGTTGCAACATCATCATTGGCAGACCGACAACCCGCCAGTGCCGCCATAATCACCATCAATGGTATTAATTTCTGCTTCATGGTGTGTATTGTATCATATTTTTATGTGAACAACAAACTATTTTTTTCTTTGGCCGATGCCTGCATGCGCAATACCGCACAACGCAGAAAGTTAAACGGTATTATCAACACGGACACACCAAAGATTACCAACCACTGGGACAAATCCAACGGATGTAATTGCAGGACCGCACCACCAAATTGGGTTGTCAGTATCGTTCCCAATATAATACCAATCGCAACAATCACAAAGGTCGGATTCCCAATCAAACCACGGAAAATATTATATCCAGATGAACGAATTACAAAGCCTCCAAATACAGATGCGATTACCAGCAATGCAAAGTTCGCAGACATGCGTGTAGACGCATCCGCAAACATATCCGAAATCGGCGGCACAAACGTCAATCCAAACAGCAACAAACATACAAATGTGTTGTATACAATGTAATTCATTGTATCACGGGATAACAGTGGCGCACGCTTGCCCAATACGGGTTCAGACATATATTCGGGGCGGGCCGGTTCACCACCAAATGCCAAGGAATTCAAACTGTCCATCACTATATTAATCAATAATATTTGAACCGCACAAAACGCATCCAGCCCCGTCAAAATGGGCATCAACATACTTAATGTGACCAGTGTGAAATTTATCGGCAATTGAAAGCGCAAGAAATTCGTGACATTGTGCATAAATGTGCGCCCCAGCAAAATACTGTTCGCAACCGATATAAAGTTATTGTCGGTTATGATAATGTCACTGGCCGATTTACATACATCCGTACTGTTGCCCATGGCAAAGCCAACGTCGGCACGCTTTAACGCAGGTGCATCGTTCGTACCATCGCCACACATACCAATACATAAATCCAGACTTTGCGCCAATTTCACAACACGCAACTTAGTTTCCGGCGTGGCACGGGCAATCACACGAATTTGCTTTAACTTCTTTAACGCCTTCGCATCAGGCATCGCATCGAATTCCGCCGCCGTTAACGCAATGTCTGTTTTCGATGACATAATGCCACATTCACGGGCAATCGCACGGGCTGTATCCAAAATGTCGCCGGTTATCATCATAACGCCAACCCCCGATTGGCGCAAACGACCAACAACCCCCGGAACACCCGGACGAATTTCATCACGCATGGACACCAATGACAACAACACAATTTTTTCGGGCAGCGCATCCCCGGTGGTTGCACCTGCGGCATAGCCCATCGCAACCATACGCATCGAACGTGACATGTTTTCATGCATTAATTGGGATACCGCATCATGATTTAATTTGTGCAACCGCCCATCCGTACCCAAATAGCGCTGCGCCCGTGCCAAAATGACTTCGGGTGCGCCGGTTATGTATGTGCGAACGCCATCAGGTTGATCGACCGAAACAGATGAAAACTTTTTCGCACTGTCAAACACAGAACGATTTACAATGCGCAATTTTGCACGCATTGCATCCACGTTGCCATGAATATCAGATGCCGCATATATCGCACGTTCGGTCGTCGTTCCACCAATAACGACACCCGACGCATCACGTGTGGCAGGATTGTTCGCCAATATACCATCACGTATAACGTTGTGCAGCGCATCCGTACCAGAAAAACCAATTTCATTACATGCGCCGTCATAGTTTTCTTCGACCATCAAATTGCCAAAGGTTAATGTGCCGGTTTTGTCGGTACATAATAATTGTATGTTGCCGGCTTCGGGAATCTTGTTTGGATTTTTCGCCAAGATATTATTCTTTATCATGGTGCGAACGTTTTGCCCCGTTATCAAACCAATGATAAAAGGCAGACCTTCGGGAACGGCGGCAACAAATATCGTCAGCGCAACCGTCAATGCATTTAATATGACATACAGCCACCCCACCCCGCCAGAAACCGTACCAGACGACAAATGAACAACCACCATCACCACACAGATAATCGTAGAACACACCAATCCAATACGACTGATTTGACCGGCCAAATTATCCAACTGTATCTGAAGTGTCGTTTTAACTTCGGACACATCGGTCAATGTGGACATGATTTTTGCATTTTCGGTCGCCATACCGACACGGGTCACACGCATGTGCGCCGTACCACTTTGGACCAGTGTGCCGGAAAACACACTGTTTTTATCCGTATAGTCATCGGCCGTGATGGCTTTGTCCGCAACGTATTTATATCCACGAATTGGCGATTTTTCACATTCATCAGATTCCCCATTCAAAATAGAATTATCAACAGATATGTTCCCAGATATAACGTAACCGTCCGCAGGCACCGTTTCGCCCGATGCCAAAATCACAGTATCACCAACCACCAATTCGGTCGCATCAATACGACTGACACGGCCATTGCGCAATACATTCGAATAAACCATCGATGCACGACGACGTAATTCCAATGTGTTTTTCTGACTGCGCAGGCGGGTGACCACACTGATTACAGAAACAACAATTAAAACAACCGCAATGCCAATTGGTTCGTAAACACTGCCATAACCAAATGATGCCAAAACACCAAACATCACCATCATGGCCAATAAAATTAAATTCAATTTATCACGAAAAACATCGCCCAAAAATGACAACCATGTCCGTGGCTGCGCCATTGGAATAACATTCGCACCATAGCGTTTGCGTGATGATATAACCTGTGACGTTGTTAAACCTTGCATAATTTCCCCCGTATAAAAAAACTCTGTGTCAGTGTACAGAGTTTTTACAGCTTTTGGCAAGTGGTTTTTACAGTTTTACGCCGTATTTGCCACGGTTAATTGGGCGATAGGATAACGCTTCGGTCAAATCAGACATTTCAATCGTATCAGATGCACGCAAATCCGCAATCGTACGTGCCAATCGACGTATGCGATTATACCCACGGGCGGACAACCCCATCTTTTCCGCCGCAGAATTTAAGAAAGACATCAGTTCATCCGACATAGATGCATGGCGTTCCAAATCCGCACCATCCAAATGCGCATTCACCATGCCTTGACGTGACATCTGACGGGCGCGGGCCGCCACAACACGGGCGCGTATTGCCGCACTGGTTTCACGTGGGGCCGTGTCGGTCGTCATTTCCCATGGGTTGACCGCATCCACATCGACGTGTAAATCAATCCTGTCCAACAATGGGCCGGATATTTTATTCTGATACGCTTCGGCACAACGGGGCGCACGGGTGCAAGATAAAGCCGCATTGCCCAAATGACCACACGGACACGGATTCATCGCAGCAATTAATTGAAAGCGGGCCGGATATGTTGCATTGCGGCGGGCCCGTGAAATTAATATGCGACCAGATTCCATTGGTTGACGTAAAATTTCCAAGGTCGCACGATTAAATTCCGGCAATTCGTCCAAAAACAGCACACCATTGTGCGCCAATGATATTTCACCCGGACGGGCATCCGAACCACCACCGGCCAAGGCAACCGGACTGGACGTATGATGCACACTGCGAAATGGGCGGGCAGATATCAATGCACGGTTATTCAATTGGCCCGCAATAGAATAGATTATCGATGTTTCTAAAATTTCTGTTGCCGTCATTTCGGGCATAATTGTCGGCAAACGTGACGCCAGCATGGTTTTGCCCGACCCCGGCGGCCCCACCATCAGCATTGCATGACCGCCCGCCGCCGCAATTTCCAATGCACGTTTTGCCGCCGCTTGGCCATGAACATCGGACATATCCAATGGGGATACGCCGGCGGTATCGGGCGATGTCAATTCGGGCGTCGGCAATATTTGCGTTCCGGCAAAGTGATTTATTAACTGTAACACATGAAATGGGGCCAAAATATTTTCATGACCCGCCCAACGTGCTTCGGCGCCTTGGTCGCCGGGGCAAATAATACCCAAATCATGCGAATTGGCCCAAACACTGGCCGGTAAAACGGCGTCCGTCTTGACAATTGTGCCGTTCAGACCAACTTCACCCAAAATCACATAGTTTTCCAATTGATTTTCCGGCAATACGCCAATGGCACACAATATGCCACACAAAATAGGCAAATCAAAGTGAGAACCACTTTTTTCAACGTCGGCCGGCGACAGGTTTACCGTTAAACGCTTTGGCGGCAATTGTAAATTTAATGCAGACAGCACATTGCGAATGCGTTCCGCAGATTCTTTGACCGCCCTGTCTGCCAAACCAATAATGTTAAATTCAGGCTTTGACAGGCCAGACGACAGTTGGACTTGGACATCAATAGGCGTCGCATCCATGCCATTAAAAATTATAGATTTCAAAGATATCATATGTGCATATTATAACTTGAATTAAAATTGCGCAAGTTATAATATAGCAAAAAAACATAAAGGATTTTACATGCCCGCAAAAAGTAAAAATGTCGCACGTGAATGGTTTAATACTATATTTTATGGTGCACTTATCGCAATCGTGTTCCGCAGTTTATTGATGGAACCATTTAATATACCGTCGGGTTCAATGATTCCAACCCTGCATATCGGTGACCATATATTTGTTGAAAAATGGGCATATGGATATTCCAGATATTCTTTCCCATTCGGTTCGTGGAAATTATGGGATGGCCGTTTCTGGGCAACCGAACCGGAAATTGGCGACGTCATCGTATTCCGCAACCCAATCAATGAATCACAAGATTTCGTTAAGCGATTAATCGGAAAAGCCGGTGATAAAATCCAAATGAAAAACGGACGACTGTATATAAACGATGCAGAAGTCGTGCGGGAAAATCCACGCCCATATGTGTTTGCAACACTGCCAAAATCTATGCGCAGCGTTGGTTATTACAAAGACAATATGTCCATCAAAGGCAACAAAATATGGGTCGATAATGAGCCCGCACCATATGATTATACAATCGAATACAAACCAGATGAATTCTGTCATATGTACAGTGGTGCATGTGGCGTATTCCACGCAACAGAATATACAGAAATACTGCCCAACGGCGTGCAACACAGAATAATTGAAATGAGTGATGATGCACGCTTTGATAATACAGAAGAATTTATCGTGCCGGAAAATCACTATTTCTTTATGGGCGATAACCGTGACAACAGTGGTGACAGCCGTGGTGATATCAGATTTGTGCCACGTGACAATGTCTTGGGCCGGGTTTGGTTCGTGTGGTATTCACATAACTATTACGCACCTTTGTTGGCAGTGTGGACATGGGGCAACAAAATCAGATGGGACAGATTTGGAATGGGAATCAATTAATATGATAAAATTAAACTATAAATTTAAAAACCCGGAATTGATGCAGTTGGCCATGATTCAAAGTGGCGTGGATGCCGTGCATAACAATGAAAGATTGGAATTTATCGGCGATCGGGTGTTGGGTTTAAGTGTGGCGGATTTACTGTATGCAATGTACCCAAATGAAACCGAAGGCGAATTGGCACGCAGACATGCAATGTTGGTATCAACCGAAACTTTGGCCAAAGTCGCCAAGGATGTCGGAATCGATAAGCAGATTAAACATGGACATATGACCGCCGGACGAATCCAACATATATTGGCAGACGCAATGGAGGCCACATTGGGCGCAATTTATTTAGACGGCGGATTTGATGCGGCACGCAATGTCATCGTACCCATATGGCGGGATTTGGCCGCCGCAGATGTCGTTGCCCCAAAAGATCCGAAAACAAGACTGCAAGAATTGGTTCAGCAGTTGGATTCGGGAAACCTGCCCGTGTATGAATATTTGGAACCCGCCGGCGCATCGCACAGCCCGGTCTTTACCGTGCGGGTGACGGCCATGCAACGCAGCGCCACAGGCAACGGCACATCAAAAAAGGCCGCCAGTATAGATGCGGCAGAAAAACTGTTGAAAATCCTTGCAATTTGAATTCGTGGGGGTTAAAATCGGTGCGTAAATAAACATAAGGAAAAAAAATGTTCTCGATATTACTTGTTATGTTAACAATTGTTGCAGTTATGATGATTGGTTTGATTTTGTTACAAAAATCCGAAGGTTCGGGCATGTCTGGTTCATCGGCGGCATCTATGTTCGGCGGTGCATTAACCGGGGCGGCGGCGGGAAATTTTTTAACCCGGGCAACCGCATGGTTGGCGACGATATTCTTTATACTGTGTGCCGCATTGGCGTTGGTGTCTTCTAAAACCCAAGTTGCAAATCAACAAAGCCACCTGCGTCAAGAAATCGTGCATCAAGAAAATGCAGAAAACGCACCTGTGGTCGAAGCGCCCGCCGAAGCACCCGTGGAAACACCGGCAGAGCCGGCAACACAGCCAGATACAACAAAATAAAAAAAATCCCCAAAATGGGGATTTTTTATTTGCGTTTCGCCTTTTTTACAGGGGCTTTTTTTACAGCCGTGCGTACCGGGGTTGCTTTCTTGGCCGATTCAACTTTGTATTCTTTGTACAACGCAACCGAACATGTGTACACCAGTAATCCAGACACAGCCGTTATTAACCCGGCAATCAGATGACCTTCGGATGCAATCAAAAATACAACCAATGCAACCGCCAAAACAACCGTATAACCCAAATTTTTCGCAAAAACATTTAATAATTTTTCAAACATTCCAATCTCTCCCTTGGTTTTGTATGTGTGTTATTATATCATATTTTGCAATAAAAAACAACCGCATGTTGCGGTTGTAATTAATAACCCTAACGTAATTAAAATATCAAATGCCCACCAATACGTGCCGTTTTTGGCAATGGGCCAAATGATGAACGAGGACTGACATAAATATTGCCTGTTACCGTGAACTGGCCACAAAACTGCAGCAATCCCATGTCACGCAAGAATAAGTGTCCTTCGACACGAACATCACATGGCAGTGTGAATTTATGCATATTTTGCAGATATAAATTACCTTGGACCGTCATACCGGATTTTAATACGGTGCCGGCCGCACGCCCATCAATCACAGTATTGCCCAAAATTTGATTTTTATGACGGGCAATCGGTTTGGTCGCAATGCGAACACTGGCCGGATTTGGTTGCGCAACATTAATTGCAGTGACACGTTTGTCCGGGTCGCCAGATTGGGCCGATAAAGGCAATGTGACAGGCGAATTTCCCGAAGATATTGTGACCTGGGGGGCAGATGGCGCAGATACAACCACAACAGGTTTGCGATAACAACCGCACACATCCAATATCAACATTGTAAACAGCACAATTATCGCAACCAATAACGTTATATTTACCATACCAACGATATTTACACCACATACCCAATTCCAAAACCAACGCAAACCACGGCCAATCATACGAAATGGCCAAGAAATTACACGACATGCACGTTGCCAGATTTTTTTAATGGATTTGTTTTTGTTATTTTTTCTCCCCGACTTATCGCCCCCCTGCGATTTGGCAGCCCGTGTGGCGGCCTGTTTCTTTTCTGTCATGGTATAACCTTTTATTAGAAACGTCAGGTATCGTGTCCTAAAAGTACTCTTTGTCAATCGAATTGTCAAGAATTTTTGTCAAAAAAAGATTTTTAACTTTTATACGTCACAGAAATGCGGTATCATATGCATATGAAAAGAAAGTGTCTGATATTTGTAATGCTGATTATAACGGGATGTGTCGCCAATAAATGGGACAACACGTCAGGTATGGTACAGCGTGTTGTCAAAACCGATAAATACGACATCATGACATATCAAAAAATTACAGATGAGGCCGCACCCGTTAATATATATATCGAAGGCGACGGAAACGCATTTACAAAACGGGGAATCCCAACACATAACCCAACACCAAACAGTACGTTGGTGCGTGACATGGCCGATGCAGACGCCGCACCAAACGTCGTGTATATCGCACGACCATGCCAATATATAATGTCTGAAAATTGCACACAATCAGATTGGACCGATGGACGATTTTCCCCAGATATAATTAGCGCAATGCAAGACGTCGTGCGTCAGGTTGCGGCCAATCGCCCCGTTTCTGTTATCGGGTATTCCGGCGGGGCATTGATATCTGGATTGATTATCAAAAACAATCCGGACATAAACTTTATTCAATGGATAACTGTATCGGGCGTGCTGAACCATACAGATTGGACCCAACATTTTGGAGATAAACCATTGACCAAATCCATGGATTTGGATTCCATGCCAAACATCAGACAAATACATTTTGTCGCAGAAAATGACAAAGTTGTACCACGCAAATTATCCGAAAAATGGACAAATGGGCATACAATGGTTGTCATTCCCAACGCATCCCACAGTCATTTCCCAGGCATATAAAACGACACTTGACAAATTGTTTTTACAGTACTACAATTTTAAGCGTGACGACAGAATTTAACATTTTTCCAATCTTTGACCAACGGGCGCCGGGGGTATGGGATGATTTGTGGCGTGTCAAATCAGAAGCATGGTTAAGCGTATATAAACGGTGGCCAGATGCAGAAGATAAAGCAAAGATATTTGATATATATGATAAAGAGTCACGTGCAAAAACAAATGCATTCGCATTTGGTGCATATGCAAAAGGCAAACTGATTGGATATATTCGTGGAATATGCAAAGGGAACGATGTACTGGTTCATGACCTGTACGTATTGCCACGTTTTCATCGCCAGCGTGTTGGCAAAAGATTAATGTACGCAACAGAATGCACATTCAAAACAACGCACAGATATGTAAAATTGACAGCAATGGAAACGTCTGACCCATTCTATATTAAACAAGGCTTTTCATCCCCGACGGGCGGTGGGCGTTATATCAAAAAAATCAAAATGTATGGCATATACAAAACGGTTCCCATCTTTAAATACAGCGCACAAACATGGGCAGAATGTTCAGAATTTGCCGCAAAATACAATATTACATTGAACCGAGATGATGTTGATAAACTGCATGCTCCCCTATTTATTTATCGGGGCGACAATGATGCCATAGAAGGCATTGCAGTTATCAAACCCGGGAAAAATGATGCACAAATCGCTGCGAATTCCCCATGGGTCAAAAAACAAACGACCCGGGCGGCAGAACAATATCTGCAACACCGGGCCCAGCAAAACAATAGATAGCGGTCAAATTATCCTTCGATAAAGCCGCCCGATTGCATTTTCCATAAACGGGCATATTCCCCGCCACGGCGTAACAGTGCGCTGTGGGATCCCTGCTCTATCACATGACCGTTTTGCATAACGATAATTCTGTCCATATTGCGCAAGGTTGACAGACGATGCGCAATCGCAACCGTTGTGCGACCAGATGCCAATTCATCAAACGATTTTTGAATACATACTTCGGTTTCAGAATCCAGCGCAGATGTCGCTTCGTCCAAAATCAGAATTGGCGCATCTTTTAAGAATGCACGTGCAATTGCGATACGTTGACGTTGCCCGCCAGATAACTTAATCCCACGGTCGCCAACCAAAGAATCGTACTTTTTATCCGTTGCCATGATAAAATCATGTGCCATGGCACGACGAGATGCCGCACGCACTTGGGCGGGGGTGGCGTCTTGTTTGCCATATGCGATATTATCATGCAGCGTGCGGTTGAACATTGTTGGCTCTTGCGGAATAAAGGCAATACTGCGACGCAGTGAGTCTTGGGATACGTCACGTATATTTTGGCCATCAATCAGGATTTCGCCATGTGTCGGGTCATAAAAACGCATCAGTAAATTTACCAATGTCGTTTTACCCGCACCAGATGCACCAACAATCCCGACACGTTCACCACACCCTATTTTCAGATTAAAATTACGCAACACCCATTTACGTTTATACTTAAACGAAACATTGCGGAACTCTATTTCGCCACAGGTCACCGCCAATTCCGGCGCATCGGCAGCATCCATTACATCAACCGGAATAACCAATTCTTCATATGCACGTGTGGCCGAACCCAACACATCGGTTATATTCGGTATCTGATTTACAATATTACCAATGGTGCCCATAACCGTAAAAAACACAGAATTAGTAAACACTATTTCCGCAACGGTTATTTCACCACGAATATACAGCCAAACACACAAAAACAGCGTCAAACCATAGCATACATCCCACATCAACATCGGGAATCCCCAAAACCAACGCTGGATAAACGATTTGTGTTTATACTTGTTAATCTGATTCTGGCGGACGGGATCCAAATATTTTTTTTCATGCATCGCACCCGCAAACAGTTTCACAATGGAAAAGTTCGATATACTGTCCACACTTTTTCCGGACACTTCACTGTTGGCACTGCTGTATTCTTTGGCAGCACGATTCATTGGTTTTACCATAACCCAACTGTAAACAGCACGCATCACAAAAACCACACCGAACATAATCGCAACGTATGTATTGATAGAAAATATCAACCCAACATTTATCAAAACAACCGCCAACAAACAAATCAAACGCCAAAAATCAATTATTGCATCAAAGCCTTTGGCAATGTACATGATTTGCGTATGAACTTTACCCGCCATACGCCCTGTCCAGAATGACATAGATTGATTATAGACATAATCACTTAATCGAATCCAAATACGATTTTGACAAACCGGCCCCCAACGTGAATAAAATAAATCGCGACACAACATTGAAACATCAACCATTATCAATAACGCAACTATCATAAATATAGTCGGTAATGCATGTTGCAAAAATGACACGCCATCCGGCACAGGATTTTCAAACAGCGCAATAAACCAACGTTGGAAATTTGGAAATAATACGCCGTCCATAGAAACAACAAAGAAAAATGCCGCCCACGCAATCAATGCACCAATAGAACCGCGAACAGCGTATTTACAATAAAATCGCCACAATGATTTAGGCAAAATTGTATTTTCTGCATTATTCATCATTTTTCCCCGTGGTTAGTGATTATGTCTTTAAATATCTCGGCCGGAATCGTGCCACCTGTTATCTTTGAATCCATTGGCGCAAAATCATCGTTGCCCATCCATACGCCAACCACCTTGTCCGATGTTGCACCAACAAACCAAGCATCACGGTTTTCATTGCTGGTCCCCGTTTTGCCCCCCAATACGTTATCGGCACGTGCGCGACCGCCCGTACCACCAACATCAATGACGTCCGCCAATAATGTTTGCATATACCCAACCGTTTCAGGCCCAACAATCGCAATAGTATCAGATGGATTGCGTTGATAAATCGTATTGCCATGCATGTCCGTTATTTTCGTTATAGAATAAGGACGAACCGATTGACCGTTATTCCATATGACCGCATATATATTTGTTAAATCCAACAGTGTCATTTCAGACGCACCCAATACCGTGGAATATTCACGGCGCAACTTGGTCCCAACACCCAAACGACCCGCCATATCCAATACCGCATCTATGCCATATGTTTCTGTTAACTTTAACGGAACGGAATTCACACTTTTTGCGAACGCCGTTGCCAAAGTTATGTCGCCATAGTAGCGTTCATTATAATTCTTGGGACTGTAATCACCAATCGCAAACGGGGAATCATTTACATAACTGTCCGGCGTCATGCCGTTTTCCAATGCAACCAAATAGATAACCGGTTTAAAAGCACTGCCCGGTTGACGGGGGGCGGTGGCACGGTTAAATTGGCTGACCTGATAATCGGCGCCACCAGACATGGCACGCAATGCACCATCAAAATCCATTGCGATAACCGCACCTTGGTATGGCGATACACGTTGCGATAAAATGTCCGATACCCTGTCTTGGAAATCTGTATCCAATGTTGTATAAACATACATATCGGTTTCAAATGCACCAATGGTTGAACGCAATTCATCCATAACATAATCCGTCCAATAACGATAGCGATTTGTGTCCGCCGTTAATACCGCCGGGCGCAATGATTGTGCGGCAATACGTGCCTGATTTATCGTGATGTATCCTTGACGCACCATTTCCGTCAAGACAATACGGGCGCGGGCAATATTTTTATCGGGATTACGCAAAGGACTGTATGTCGTGGGGGCTTTTAACATGGCGGCAATTTGCGCAGATTGCCCAATCGACAATTGCGTGGCAGGTACACCAAACATTGTCCGGGCCGCCGCATCAATACCACGCATACCACCAACCAAAGACACACGGTTCATATATAAATCTAAAACTTGGTTTTTATCAAATCGATTTTCCAACCAATATGACAAGATTAACTCTTGGACTTTGCGGGAAATCTTTTTTTCACGGGATAAAAATATGTTCTTGGCCGTCTGTTGGGTGATTGTCGAACCGCCAGATGATACACGACCAGATGCCACATTCGACACAAATGCACGCAAAATTCCACGCATATCAATCGGGCCATGTTTAAAAAAACGCTTGTCTTCGATGGCAACAATCGCCTGCCATACGTGGGGCGGTAATGTTTCCGTTGATACAGGCGTACCCATTATGCGGTTGGCACTGCGTATCTCGTCCCCAGAGGCATCCAAAAACACAATCGTCGCATCACGTGTTTCATGTAAAATAGCATCCAATGATGGCATGCGCAAATATATCACAGACACATATCCCGCAACACCAACACACCCCAGTAAAACCAGGTTAAACAACCATACCATTACACGACGACGCAACGACGGACGTTCGTCCCGACGTTCACGACGTTTATCAGTTGTACGTGACACTTTTTCCCCTTTGAATCAAATGTTAACACAAACAACTTGCGTTTTACAAGGTTTTATAATTATAATTTGTCCATCACAATCAAGGGGGTGTGAATATGAAAAAAATTTTATGTATGATTTTTATAACGATGCCAATCTGCGCCATGGCCGAAGAATATATTGATGATTACGGCGCATATGATACATACTATGACGAATACGAATACGCCACAGATACGCCCGCCACAACCAAACAACGACGGGATAACTATGTCGGTATCAGAATACATAAAAATGAAAGAATATCATTTAAATACGACATTCATGACGCAGGAAATTCAACCGTTCGTGATGACAACTTTGGTTTCGGGGCCGTTGTCGGAAACAGATTAAGCGACCATGTGAAAATTGAATTTGAAACACTGTACACGGGTGCGAACCAAACAAAACGTGATATAAAATATGACTTTGATGTGTGGGCCAATATGTTAAATGTGTACTTGTTCCAAGAATACGCAGATGCCATTGCGCCATACGCAGGATTGGGTATTGGTTTTGCCAATATTTGGGGCAATATCAGCAGCCCAGATATGTCAGACAGTGTATTTGATTTGGCATACAGCGCAATGATTGGTGTGAATTTTGCTTTAAATGACAGAATTGACCTGAATCTGGGGCTGAAATATCATTACTATGGCGAATTGGAACACAAAATCAATGGCAACGAATACGCAATTACAGATGTCGATGCGACCGAATTCTATTTCGGGGCCGTGTATAAATTCGGACTGTAATCGGATTCTTTTTCCGTTGTATTATTTTTACATATTTTCTATAATCCGGGTATGAAAAACATACCCGATTTATTTATATTGTCCGAACATGCCGATTTGTTAAAAAAATTAAACGAATGGGATGTGGCGTACCACCAAAACGACGACCCAATCGTTGATGACGCAACGTATGATGCGGCAAAAAAACGTGCGTTGGAAATCGAAAGCATGTACCCCAGTTTGGCAAAAAACGGCGCATCCGAACATGTTGGCGCCGCCGTGTCAAACAAATTCAAATCGTATCCGCATGTGGTGCCAATGCTGTCTATATCGGACGTGTTTAACGAAAGCGAAGTGGCGGATTGGTTTGAAAAATTATCGTCTAAAAACATATTCATAGAATTAAAAGTTGATGGCGTTTCTTATGCGGCACGATATGAACATGGGGTATTGGTGCGGGCATTGACACGGGGCAGCGGAACGCATGGCGAAGACATTACGCAAAACTTAAAAACCATATCTGACATCCCACACAAACTGACCGGCACTTTTCCAGATGTTATTGAAGTGCGTGGAGAAGTGTATATGAGGCGTGCGGACTTCTTGTCTTTGAATGCCGATGCGGAAAAGCCATTTGCCAACCCACGAAATGCGGCAGCAGGTTCTTTGCGACAATTAAACCCCGCAATTACCGCAACACGTAAATTAAGCGCATTCGCATATACATATGGCGATATATCCAATCGGGATTTTTCAACACAATCTGAATATTTCGACAGATTGGAATCATGGGGATTTAAAACAACCCGCCAATGGGCGCACCACGCAAATACAATGGATGAAATCCAACGGGTATATAACCACATTATGTCCATACGACCAGATATCCCGTTTGATATTGATGGATTGGTATTAAAAGTCGATGATATCGCAACCCAAGAAAAAATGGGACGCCGTGCCAACAGCCCACGTTGGGAAGTCGCATATAAATTCCCCGCTGCACGTGCAATCACCACTTTGCGTGACATTACAATCCAAGTGGGCCGGACAGGCGTCTTGACCCCCGTTGCCGAATTGGAACCAATCAATATCGGCGGTGTCGTGGTATCACGGGCAACGTTGCACAATGCAGATGAAATTAAACGCTTGGGCGTATGTGTCGGCGATAAAGTGGTTGTCCAGAGGGCCGGCGACGTCATTCCACAAATCGTCGAAGTTTCGGAACACGCCAACAATGCCACACCATTTGAATTTCCAACAAAATGCCCGGTATGTGGTGGCAATGTCATCCAAGAAAGCGGAATGGTGGCACGCAGGTGCATAAACACCATGGGTTGCCCGGCGCAACTGATTGGAGAGTTAGAACACTTTGTTGGGCGCAAACGGTTTGATATTGATGGATTGGGAACCAAGCAATTGGAAAACTTTGTTGGACGTGGTTGGATTAAAACACCGGCAGATATATTTACACTGATTCAAAATCATGGTGAAGAATTGCGAAAAATGGATGGTTTTGGCGATAAATCTGTGGGGAACCTGAATAACGCCATTGAAAATGCAAAAAATGTAGATTTGCACAGATTCTTGTTCGCAATCGGAATTCCCGAAGTCGGTGAAGTCACCGCAAAAATATTGGCACGGGCATTTGGAAACTTGGACGCCATCCGCAATGCGCCGGCATGGAAATTAAAAAACATTGATGGCATCGGCGATGTTATGGCCGATGAAATCGTATCGTTCTTTACAGATGCGCACAATGCGACGGCATTGAATAAATTGTTGGAACACGTAAACATCATCAATCCAGACATTTCAAACGTTGCAACAGATGGGCCTTTGGCGGGCAAACGGGTTGTGTTGACGGGAACTTTGTCCAAATACACACGTGATGCGGCCAAAGAAATACTGGAACGATTGGGCGCAACGGTGACAGGCAGCGTTTCTGCCAAAACCGATATCGTTTTGGCGGGGGCAGATGCGGGCAGCAAATTAACCAAGGCCAAAGAATTGGGAATCACCGTTTGGAATGAATCCAATTTAGACGACATTCAAAAATAACACCCATGCAATTACCCGGACAAAAAAAACACCCCCGATTATTCGGGGGGCGGACATGAAACTTTTGTTGACTTTAACGTTCACGTGACACAGGACGGTCAATAAACATCCATATCAACCATACCAATGCCGCAATACCAATTATCGCATATACGATGTTGCTGGCCAAAGTTGCGGGGCCAAATAAAAACGCCACCAAGTCAAAACCAAAGATACCCACCAACCCCCAGTTCAGGGCGCCAATAAATGTCAATGGTATTAAAACATAGTTTGTTAGTCCTCTCATCTGTTTTTCTCCTTTTCAAGGTTTGTATCGTCTTTTATTAAGACAGATATATTATACCTGTTTCAAAAACACAACGCAACCGCAATCAGGCATTTAGGAAAAGGTTCAAAAGGTATAAAATCACATTGTATACAGGGACATATTGCCGCATGTTAACACAATATGTAAACACTTTTTGACAGGCGGCTTTTTATATTTTATCATGTTTATATGTTGTTATTTTCAGATGCACATTGCCATTTACAAAATGCGACCAACCCCGACATGGCCATTAAGCAGGCACGTGCGCATGGCGTTGGTAAGATTGTTTGTGCGGCAACCTGCCCCGATGATTGGCATTCGGTTTGCAACATTGTATCACAGCACCACGATATTCATGGCACAGTGGGAATTCATCCGTGGCATGCAACAAACATTGTCCCCATGTGGCGGGACAAAATGATTCAAATACTGATACAAAATCCAAAATTACAAATTGGAGAAATCGGATTGGATAAATACCACCCGAATATGGACACACAAATTGACATCATGTGTGCGCAAATGAAAATTGCCGCAGATTTAAAACGTGGCGTGTGGATACACTGTGTCGGCGCATGGGATAAAATATTAAAAATATTAAAAGATCAACGAAACAATCGCCCCCCTTATACAGTTTTTCATAAATTCAATGGTGATGTTGGCATTATTGAAAGATTAATTAATGAATATAATGCGTACTTTTCATTCGCCAACAACCCAAAGCCCCAAACGATAGCTGCAATACCAATTGAACGGATACTGACAGAAAGCGACAGCGACACCCCAACCGACGTTGTACAAAATGCACAAAATATCGCAAATATATTGAATATGGATTTAAATCAGTTAACATCAATCGTGAACAACAACTTAACCAAGGTTTTGATATAATGAGCAATTTGGCCAGAATTCGAACTTTATTTGGTGATGTGGCAATCCAGAAATTACAAAATGCCACCGTTATGGTGGTCGGATGTGGCGCAGTTGGCAGTTTTGCAATAGAGGCATTGGCCCGTTCGGGTATTGGACACTTGGTAATAGTGGACTTTGATAAAGTCGAAGAATCAAATATAAACCGCCAACTGTTTGCGACAACATCAACCGTGGGGCAACCCAAAGTTGACGTCGCCAAGCGGCGCATTCATGACATTAACCCAAATATAATCGTGACAGAATACAATACTTTTTGGGATGAAAATACAGATATACCCGAAAAACCTGACTTTATAATCGATGCGATTGATACGGTGGATTCCAAAATCGCACTGTATAAATGGGCGCACAAACACAACATCCGAATTATCGCCAGTATGGGTGCCGCATCAAAAACAGATGTCGGACGGATAAAGATTGCCCCACTGTTTAAAACATGCGTTTGTCCGTTGGCAAACCGTGTCAGACATGCCGCACGCCGGAACAATTTGCCGAATATTCCAACCGCTTTTTCCGATGAAACACCCGTTCCCGTCATTGGACATGCCAAGAATTTGGGGTCAATAATAACCGTGACGGGGACCTTTGGTTTAATCATGGCGAATTATGTAATCCAAGAAATCATTCACCAAATTTGACTTTGACACATTGCACGCCTTTATTGTAATATACGCATATCAACAAGGTGGGGGGGCATGAAATATCTGCTGCAATTTTGCGTAATATTGATTTTTGCACTGATTGGGCAGTTGTTGGAATACTTAATCCCCGCCCCAATCGCAGGCAGTATATACGGCATGGTTTTACTGTTTTTGGCATTGGCAACCAAAATCGTTAAATTGGAGTGGGTTGAAGATGTGGCCAATTGGATGCAAGGCGTCATGGCCGTATTCTTTATTGCGCCGGCCGTTGCAATAATTGATATTTGGGACGACATTGCCGACATTTGGTGGATTTTGGCGGGATTGATGATTGTGACATATTTGGTCACAATGATTATAACCGGCGTAACCGCAGACAAGTTAATTGAACGCAAAAACAAAAGGGCAAACAAATGATGGATGTTATTATCAATTCGCCCTATTTTGGCGTTGCATTGACGTTGGTGGCATTTCTGATGGCGGTGGCGATAAATCGTAAATTCAAAACGCCGTTAACGACGCCACTGTTTTTGGGAACGATTTTTGTAATCGCAGTTTTAACCATGGCAAATATCCCATATGACACGTATAACAGTGGCGCAAAATACATGACATATATGTTGACACCTTTGACCATATCATTTGCGGTGCCAATGTACAAACAATTACCCGAATTGCGCAGGCATGCATTGGCGGTGCTGATGTCGGTACTGATGGGTGTTGTATATTCGGTCGTTTGTGTGATTGTTATATGTATAATATTCGGATTGGGCGATGTCGTGGCCCGTTCGTTCGTGGCGGTATCCGTCACAACCGCCATTGCCATAGAAATTACAGAAAAATTGGGTGGAATTGTTGCCTTGACCGTATCTGCGGTGGTAATGACCGGAATTTTGGGCGCATCGGTCAGCGATATCATATGCAAAAAATTAAAATTGCACAGCCCAATCGCACGGGGATTGGCCATTGGAAATGCTGCACATGTTGCCGGCACAACCAAAGCCATGGAAATGGGCGAAACCGAAGGCGCTTTCAGCAGTTTGGCAATTGTATTGTCGGGACTGTTTACCGCAATCATCGCACCATTTGCAATCAAAGTATTGTTTTGGTAAAATTAAACAACACAACAGAAAGGACGCAATATGAAAATATCAAATAAATTAAAATCTTGGTCCGGGGTATGGATTACCGTTTTGGCAATTGGGGTTGCGATGGGCGGATACTTTATTGGCGACGGAATTTATCGTGCGATGTCGGGACGAACCGTCACGGTCAAAGGATTGGCCGAACGTGACGTTGTTGCAGATACCGCCGTTTGGAATATCAAAATTAACGGTGTGGGTGGCGATTTGGCAAAACTGCAATCGCAAATCGATAATAATATAACAGAAATTCACACTTTCTTAATCGATGCAGGCTTTGCACCGGATGAAATTCAAAACCTGCGTATCCAAGTGCGGGATAAATACGCCGGATATTCAGATGCAGAATTAAAAAATCAACAAAATGATGGCCGCTATGTTATCGATACGGGTGTCATGGTACGTTCCAAGCAGGTTATGTTGGTTGATGCCACGTCACGCCGAATGGGTGAATTGGTACGCCGTGGTATCACAATTACAGAAGATTATTCCGGGCCGGTTTATATATTCAATGGATTAAATGATATCAAAATATCTATGATTGAACAGGCAACCAAAAATGCCACCGCCGCCGGCCAACAATTCGCCAAAGACGCAGATGCCAAATTGGGCAAAATAAAAAGCGCCAACCAAGGTGTATTCAGCATTGAATCACGTGACCCGATTGATCGTTGGTCTTCGGATGAACGCCAGGCAATAAATAAAAAAGTGCGTGTTGTCGCAACGATTACATTTTATCTGAAATAACAGGACGCCCAAATGGGCGTTTTTTTATTCGTCCCTGCGGGGCAATAGATACCCGCCGTTGCGGGTATGACGGCGGGCGGTTAAGTAATTTAAATTGCACTACCTGGATCCCGGGGTCAAGCCCCGGGATGACAATTTTTTTAAAGGTATGAACCTGGATCCCGTGGTCATGCCACGGGATGACAATGGGGAGTGGCGATGTCTGGGTGCAGGGCTCAAGCAGTAGGGGGACAAAATGAGTGTGCGGGGGGTATATAGGACGGCACAGACGTGAATAAATATCGCTATTAATGTTCTGTCATCCCGTGGCTTGACCACGGGACCCAGGTGTTTTATCCTTAAACTATGTTTTTTATGCAAAAATATTATTA
>JAFXGD010000005.1 GCA_017513285.1 Alphaproteobacteria bacterium | reverse complement strand
GTCGAAGATGGCGAATTCGTTAACATTAATTTGCCAGATGCGGATACAATCGACCTGGCACAGTTGAATAATTTGCGTGGCACATTGGATTTCAGCAATGTAAAAAATTTGTATCTGGCAAATTCCAATTTGGCCCAGGTTACCGAAATACACTTTAACCCCAACGCCAATACGGTGAATTTGATGAATGTTTCGGATAGTCCGCCAATGCCAAGCGGCACCGTTGATTTCAGTGGCGTTGAATATTTAAAATTGTCGAATATACGCCCCAGAACACAGGCAATATCGTACATAACTTTACCACGCAACGCAAAAAATATAGATATAAACAGTTTACGTGGTTGGGAATTGGGCGGTGATGTGGATATCAGTAATGCCAATATCGCAACTATTTTTGACATACCTATGACCCAGGTATCAAATATACGATTTAATCCAAAGGCATATATGTTAACCTTGTATGGTACATACGGATTAAAGTTGAAAGGTGATATTGATTTCAGTCAAGTATCCAGATTGACCATACATGGCGCTGACATGTCAAAGGTTGGCGATATCAAACTGAATCCGAATGCGTCGTACATAGAATTGCGACACACAAACGTACGTTTGCATGGGGCCTTGGATTTTTCCGGAGTCCAGGGATTGCACCTGAACAAGATTGACGCAACAGGTGTCACAGATATCAAATTCCCAAAGGTGGCACAACAAGATCATATGATATTGTACGGTATAGATGGATTAAACGTACCAACTTTGGATTTAAGCACTGTATCAGGCGCATACATATATTATACAGACATGTCAAAGGTGGCACAGATACTGTTTAACAATAATCAAGGTTCTGTTGTTATGGACCATGTAACGGGGCTGCACGGCACATTGGATATGCATGGAATGAAACATATACAGATAGGCGATACCAATTTGAAAAATACAACTTGGACGCCAAACAATGCCGCAGAAACCATCCATTTATCTCAGGTCAAGGGACTGCATGGAGAATTGGATTTCAGCCAGGTTCGCAATCTGTGCTTAAGTGGCGCAGACCTGTCACAGGTGACACCAATTCATTTCAATACGCATAACGCAAACAGTATCGATGTGTCGTTTACAAAAGGTCTGCATGGCGATTTGGATTTCAGTGGAACAAAACAATTAATAGTAAATGGCGCAGACTTGTCACGGGTGACAGGATTGCAATTGCCACAAAACCCAGAAAGCAGTCTCGATATAGACCCCAAGACCCTGCAGTTAATGGTTGGAAAATCTAAATTAGAATATAAAATGTTGACGTTTGTAGAAGAAATGAAGAAACGATTACAGAAAAAAGGAAACGATAATGAAACACAACAAAATTAAATTACAATTGGCCGGCGGTGATGTGGTTATTGAAATGTTACCAGACGTTGCACCACAACATGTTGCACGCATCAGCGAATTGGTAAAATCGGGATTTTACGATGGTTTAACATTCCACCGTGTAATTGATGGATTTATGGCACAGACCGGATGCCCACGTGGCGATGGATGTGGCGGCAGTGGTGTTAAAATACCCGCAGAATTTTCACAAGAAAACTTTGAACGTGGAACCGTTGGTATGGCACGGGCAATGGATGTAAATTCGGCAGATTCACAATTCTTTATATGCTTTGATGATTGCAGTTTTCTGAACGGACAATACACCGTATGGGGACGTGTTGTGTCGGGAATGGAACACGTCGATAACATTAAACGTGGCGACGAAATGAATAATGGCCACGTGGAAAACCCAGATAAAATCATCAAAATGGAATTAATATAAACATAAAAGATATCATTATGGATTTGAAAAAAATATTTCGTGGCAAAGACAGTGAAAACCAAGACTTTTTTGAACATACATTAACGCCGAAAAATAATCGTACGCCTGTGACAGAACACGGTTTGGCAAAATTAATCGATGACGATGTGGACGGATGTGTATTTTATAATCTGATTCAAAACAAACCAATGAAGCGTATGTATAATTCACATATGGTTGTAGGAATCCAGCAAATCCGAAATAATGTGCCACTGTTTTTTGAACGATATAATCAATGTTGCCCCAACGTGCCATGGCAACCAATCGCATTGACCGCCAAAGTCAGCGATTTTGCATCCAGACGCAAGCCTGCGTATCACCCGTTGGGACGGCATATATTTGGTAACTTGATTATGCATAACAATACAACCCAGGATTACAGTTTACTGGTACCACAGTGGGTGCACGTCGTACCGTTAAGGTGCGTCGATACCGCATCAGAAGAAGCACTGTATCAATCTTTCTTGTATTTTCTGCATAACCCACGATTTATCGCAGAACAAATAAAAAAATTCAGATGACGATATATCATTCCCATACAAATTTAATTACAGTTGTGATATAATAAAAATCGTATTACGGAGAGAGAATATGAAAATTTCCATTATCGGTATCGGAACAGTGGGCGCCGCCGTCGCAACTGCTGTTAAAAATACGGGGTTGGCACATGAAATCGTGCTGTTCGACAGAAATGGTGTCCGCGCACGTGCCGCCGCAGAAGATTTAGGACATGCCGCCGCTTTTTCGTACGATGTAAAAATTACAGCCGTGAATAACTATCGTGCAATTCGGGGCAGCGAAATAGTCATTATCGCCGCAGGCGCAAATCAAAAAGTTGGCGAAACACGTACCGATTTGTTGCACGCAAATACCGATGTCATCAACGATATCATCCCACGTGTTATGGCAAACGTAGATCCAAAAAATGTAAAAATTATCATTGTCACAAACCCATTGGACGTCATGGTAATGATTGCACAAAAATTATCTAAATTACCGGCCGGTCGTGTTATTGGAACCGGAACTATGTTGGATTCGGCACGTCTGCGTACCATTTTGGCACGCCAACTGTCTGTTTCAACACAATCTGTTTACACATATGTTTTGGGCGAACATGGCGACAGCAGTATGATAAATTGGTCTTCGGCGTGTATCGGCGGAATCGATTTAAATACATTCTGCAGACAAACAAAAAACACCCTGCCCGCAACAACACGCAAAACAATCGAACACCGTGTACATAATGCGGCATATGAAATCATCCAAGGACGTGGCGCAACGTGGGATGGTATCGCAGGCGCCGTGGCAGATTTGGTGAAATGCATCGCAAACGACGAACACAGAATTTTAAGTGTCAGTGTCGTAGATGGTTCCGTAGATAAAGCGGTCGCAATGTCTTTGCCACGTATCGTTGGAAACAATGGCGTGGTTGCAACATTAATGCCAAAGTTAGACGCCACAGAAAGCGCCGCCCTGCGACGCAGCGCAAAAATAATACGTAAAAACTTTGATTCTGTTAAATAATATCCGGCAATGCCGGATTTTTATTTTGAATACTGTCATATATATTTTTGATGCGGTGCATGCTATATTATGTGTATGACAAATGATGTACAATATTTTGTTTCAGAAAACGACAATACGTACTATGCGGTGGTGGACAACCAGACCATTGGGGAAATTACCTATATTCGTGTGGGGATAGATAAACTGATTATAGAATATACAAACGTTGCACCGGAATTCAGACACCAAAACATCGGATTAACATTGGTGCGGAATGTGGCGAACTTGGCCCGAAAACAACACAGACATGTGATAACACTGTGCCCTTTTGCACGGGCAATGTTTAATAAATATCCCGAATTCGATGATATCAGATTAATGAATGCGCATTAAAAAAACCGCATTGCGGTTTTATTCTGTGACGGTGTCAGATGTTGCATCTGTTTCTGCAGCATGTTGTTCCACCGCACGGGCAACAGTTTCCAATTGCAATAACTGATTTTCCAGTGCTGCACGTTCAGATGATTTATATCCCGTTTCATCGGATGACGTATCCGATTTCTTGTCACCGCCGTTGGGACGCACCGCCGGATTTATCAGGTTGTTATAAATCTCTAAGGCTTCGTGGGTACCCGCCAAATCACGTGCCAATAATTTGTTTTCCGGCCCAGGAAAAAACCAATCATCCAATTTAGATGCCGTCAACTGCATAATGGGACGGGTCCGTGATTGCGCCAACCATGATGGCAAATGCGGCATATCAGAATAATACCACAATGCCCCCCAATAGAATATACCCATAACAACAACACCACGAACAATTCCAAAAATAACACCCAATGTTTTATCCGTGACGTTCATAATGCTGTCTTGGATTTTTTCACGCAGACGTTGATTAAAGAAACCAACCAACATTAATACCGCAAAAAATACAACAAAATACGACGCAACCAGTGTACCAACCGTAGATCCAGATAAATCAAACCAGGATTGTAATAATTTGTCCAACCATGGGGATGCAAATCGTGCAGATATTGCCGCAACAACCCATGACAATGTCGCAATGGTTTCATAGACACCACCACGCAACGTCGCCCAAATGGTCGACGCCAAAATAATTCCAACGTATATGTAATCTAATATAGTTAAGTCAAACATTACGAATCCTGATTTGTGTTGTTATATTGCTGTGCCGTATGCTTTATTTCTTTTTGTCTTTGCGAACCAAAACGTAACCCAAACCTGCAACCAAAACAATCAACAGACCCCAAAACCATGCGGTACCACCTTGGGCCGGGGCGGCAGATTCTGCATCTGTGGCAGCAGTGGCATCATCTGCCACTGTTGCGCTGTATTCCGTTACGGCCGATGCACGATCCGCATGTTCTGATTTGAATTTTTCTGCGTCTTCGGCCATTGCTTTCTTGTTTTCTGCAGCCGCCGCTTTCTGATCATCGGTCAAGTCCACTTCGACAGATTCACGCAATGAATCCTGCATAAAGTCGGCATAGCCCTGTTCACACTTGTCACCAATTACCATAACAGGAACACCACCGGATTCAAATCCACACTTTTCCAACGCAGCCATGAACATGTCACGGTTCGCAGGATCTGTGACGTTAACCGCAGTCACTTTCAAATCATTATATTCATAAACCAATGTGTTAGATATAAAGTCACGGGCATGATGACAATGTGGACACGATGGCGAATAATAAATCGTGATATCCGCAGCAGAGGCAGCAGACATAAATGTTAAACCAAATAATGCAGATAAAAATGTTAATTTTTTCATATTTACTCCTTTTCAATGTTTCAATTATAGAAAATATTTATCAGAATGCGCAAGTGCTTTTTGATAAATCATTCCTGTTGAAAAATACGTGTTATCCGATTATTATTTAACCCAATAACAACCAGGAGAAAAAACATGTTCGCAATTACACAATTTCCAATACCATATGCCACAGATGCACTGACACCATATATTTCCCAAGAAACAATCGAAACACACCATGGTAAACACGTCGCAACATATATAAATAACTTAAACAAATTGATTGAAAATACACAATATGAATCTATGCCTTTGTTGGAAATAATCCAAGTCAGCGCAACCAACCCAGATGATAAAAAAATTTTTAATAATGCCGCACAGATTTATAATCATGAATTCTTTTTCAATGGTATGTGCAATAAATGCAACACACAAATCCCCGATGAATTAATTAAAGCATTCGGTGGGGCGGAAAATTTAAAAAAACAATTCAAAGATTCTGCAGCCGCACTGTTCGGCAGCGGATATACGTGGTTGGTCCAAGATGGTGATGAATTTAAAATTATTAATACCAAAGATGCAGATACACCAATCGTACATAATATGAAACCTTTGTTAAATCTGGATGTGTGGGAACATGCGTACTATTTGGATTACAAAAATAAACGCCCAGATTTTATAGATGCGTTTTTAGAAAATCTGGTTAATTGGGATTTTGTCGCAGAAAATATCAAAAATAATTAATCACCCGTGGGGGCAGATAAGATGTCGCCGGCCTTGATATATTCAGGGTCGGTTTTTTGTAATTTCTGCTGCGCACGACGGGCATATTTTTTTGCTTCGGATTCTTTGCCGTTCATTTTATAAAATTCAGCCATCGCCCACGCATGACGCCCCGCATCCGTATCACCCCAGGCACGTGCCAACACCCAATATGTCAATGGCATAGGCGCGGATAACAATGAACGCTTGGCCAATTCAATCGCACGGGATGCATCACCAGGTTTGTTCCGTTCGGTCAATACCAATGCCAATGCCGTTTGTATCTGGGGTGCATCAGATGTTAATACCAGCGCACGTTCATATGCATCAACACTGTCATCATAATGGCCAAATTGATAGTCTATATCCCCCAACAATTCATATAAATATGGATTTTTTGGCATGCGTTTTATCAATGTTTGAACGCCAATGCGGGCGCCATCCAAATTCCCACCACGCATATTCGCAATGGCACGGGCATACAGCGCAGGATTCGATTTATCAGAATAAGGATATAATTCCAAGACATGCGATGGACTGTCCAAATAGCCAACCAATTTGGCACGAACCATTTCATAATCAGATGTATGGGGCGATGTATATTTATAGTTATCAGAATAATCAGGCAATATCGATTTTAAATGCGCACGCACATTGCCCAATCGTTCGGTGGTCAATGGATGATTTATACGATTGGGATTAATGCGCCCTTCGACAGCGCCGGTTAATTCATGCATCTGATTTAAAACCGTGATGAACGCATATGGATTTTGACCGGAACGTATCATCAAATCAACCCCCATTCTGTCTGCAATTCGTTCTTCGTCACGGGAAAATGACAACATAGATTGCTGGGCAATGCCGGTCGAACCCGCCAAGACCCCTGCCCCCAATGTGGGATTGCCACCCGCCACCATCAATCCAACACCCAAAGCCTGAATCAACATGGTGCGACGCATTTCCGCCGCCATACGTTCGGACATTTGCGCCATGTGACCGCCCGTCATATGCCCCAATTCGTGCGCAATAACCGCCTGTAATGCGTCGGGGGTGCGTATCTGGGTCAACAGACCGGTATATATATATACGTCTTCGCCACCCGACACAAATGCATTAAAGTCTGTATCATTAACAATATGAATTTTTAGACGATTGTCCGCAATCCCCGCCGCATTTGCCAATGGTGATACCAATGTATTTAACAGACGTTCCGTTTCTGTATCGTTAATAATTGACGCACACAACGCAGGCGACGATAATAACACAGAAATCAAAATTAATATACGCTTAAACACCCACAACAACCCCACGATTAAAAATAAACATCAAATCATTTGTCCATTCATCCATATCATTATCACGTGCGGCACGGGATGCCAATTTGAATAAATCCCTGTGGTCACGATAGTCAACAAAGTGATAGTGCATCCAACCGCTTTGACGGGTACCCAATAATTCGCCAACACCACGCATCAATAAATCTTGTTCGGCAATCACAAAACCATCTTCGGTTTCGCACAGCACATCCAAACGACGCAATCCTTCGTCACGAACGTGCGCACCAAACACCAATACACAATAAGATTGGATATCACCACGCCCAACACGACCACGCAACTGATGCAATGCCGCCAAGCCAAACCGTTCGGCGTTTTCAATCACAATGATTGATGCACGGGGGACGTCAATGCCAACCTCTATCACAGTGGTGGCAACCAATACATTCATGTCAGACGCATCGTCCGCAAAACGTGCCATTACCGTGTCACGTTCACGCTTGTCCATTTGGCCATGAACCAGCCCCGCCGTTGGAAAATATTCGCACAGCATTTTGTGACGTTCAATCGCCGCCGTCATGTCCAAGCCGGTATCTGTTTCTTCAACCAATGGACATACCCAAAATACTTTGCAGCCCGTGGCAACCTGCAATTGAATACGGTTTATCAATTCCAATATGCGATTGTTGGAAATCTTGGTAGTTTTAATCGGTTTTCGACCCGCAGGTTTTTGATTAATAACAGATACATCCATGTCGCCATATATCGTCATAGATAATGTGCGTGGAATCGGGGTGGCAGACAAGGCCAATAAATCCGGATTGTGACCTTTGGCACGTAATGATTCACGTTGGGCAACACCAAACCTGTGCTGTTCATCAATAATGACCAATCCCAAATCTTTGTATTCGACATCTTCGGAAAACAGCGCATGCGTACCAATCACAATGCGTGTGCGCCCAGAACGCAAAGACACCAATTTTTCACGACGGGCCACGCCTTTGTCACGACCGGTTAATACATCACATACCAAACCCAAAGATTCACACATGGGACGAATTTTTGCATAGTGTTGCTGGGCCAAAGTGTCGGTCGGCGCCAATAATGCCGTCTGGCCCCCATGTTCGGCCATCTTTATCGCCGCCGCCAATGCAACAATGGTTTTGCCACTGCCCACGTCACCTTGGACCAAGCGCATCATAGGCGTATCAGATTGCATATCTGTGTAAATTTCATCAATCGTGCGACGTTGGGCATCGGTCATTTCAAATGGCAATATGCCATTGAATTTATCCACCAAATCATATCGACGGGGGCGGACAGTGCGACGATTGCGAATGTCGGTACGATTGCGGCGACTGATTACAATGGCGGATTGGTGCGCCAATAATTCACAATATGCCAATTTCGCCATGTAAGTGTTATTTGGCGCCAAATCTGCATCCGATTGCGGATGGTGAATATGTGACAATGCATCAAAAAATTCAACCACACGTTCATCCGGTTCGCCGTGCAAATATTCCGGCAATTTGGCAAAAATCTGATTACGAATGTTGGCAAAGACTTTCTGGGTTAAACCTTCGCCGGATGGATATATGGCCTGGGCCAAAGGGATTTTAGATGCATTTTGAATTTCTTCGATAAAGTCCGGATGATTTATCGTCGGACGGGCGGTCGTACGTTCCAAGCGACCCGATACCATACGCCATGATCCAACCGGCATTTTCTGCAGCCAATAATCCAGATAGTTGGCATTAAAAAACTGAACAATTACCGTATTGCCCATTTTATCATTACATATAATCTGGGTTGGGCGACGGCGACCACGCCCAAACGAACCGCCAGATTTATGTGATTTCACACACAGCGGCAACGTCACAACATCGCCCGCATTCGCATCCGTCACAGAATCCAATACGGCACGTGAACGCACGTATGATGGACGATGCAATAAAAAATCCAACACACGGCGACCGCCCAGCACTTCATCCAAGCGTGCCGCCAATACCGGGCCGACACCTTTGATAAATTGCAGGTCTGTATTTAAAAATTCAATCAATCCATGTTTCATATAATATAAATTTAATGAAAAACACACCAATATTCAATAATAAAAAAAATCCCCCGAATGGGGGGATTGATTATTTCGAAAATGAATAATCCATTTCCAAATGATTTGGATTGTATGTGCCATTCATAATCGCCAAAGTATCTTCAACGATGACCAATTCTTCGTTGGTGGCAACCATAAAGATTTTTACACGACTGTCAGGTGTGCTGATTTCGGCGGCATCAACACCTTTGCGGGCCAATGCGGCGGCATTTTTTTCCAAATCTAACTTAATGCCCAATTCTTCCAAACCGGAACAGAATTTTTTACGCAGGTAATCGTCGTTTTCACCAACACCCGCCGTAAATACCAATGCATCAACATGACCCAATTCCGCCATGAATGCACCAATGTATTTTTTAACATTGTGGGCCTCCATTTCAATGGCCAAGCGGCAAGCATCGTTTGTATCACGATTGCCTTCGACGTCACGACGATCGGCATAGCATTCGGTCAAGCCCAACAAACCAGAATCTTTGTTCAAATGTTTCTGCATCTGATCGGCAGACAATCCCAAACGCTGCATCACATACAGAACGACACCGGGATCCAAATCGCCCGGACGTGTACCCATTGTTAAACCCGCCAAAGGCGTCATGCCCAACGATGTATCAACAGATACCCCGTTACGAATTGCCGTGGCAGATGCCCCAGATCCAATATGCAATGTAATCAAATTGCATTCGTTGGCAGGTTTGCCCAACATTTTTGCCGCAACTTTGGATACGTACAGGTGACTGGTCCCGTGGAAGCCATAACGACGTACACCCAATTCAGAATACCACGCACGTGGCACCGCATAGCGATACGCATAATCCGGCATAGTTTGATGGAACGCAGTGTCAAATACCGCAACCTGCTTGGCATTGGGTAACAACTGTTGTGCCGCAACGATGCCAACCAAAGCCGCAGGATTGTGCAAAGGCGCAATAGCAGATAATTCATCAATCGTTCTGATAACTTCATCTGTGATTTCAACAGACGATGCAAATTTTTCACCACCCAACACAACACGATGACCCACGCCACGGATTTCGTTCATGTCAACCGATGCTTCACGCAGCATAAACATAACAACGTTTAACGCTTCGTTATGATTCTGCATAGATGTTTCTTTCTTTTCTTTGGTGCCGTCGGGATATTTTTGGGTGACAAATGAATCGGGCAAACCGATTTTTTCAACGTTACCACCAACAACAACCGATTTCGTATCGGCATCAAAAACCTGATACTTCAGGGAAGATGAACCGCAGTTCAGTGCAAGTATATACATGTGAAATCCTTTTTTTTACGGCCACAGCATAGCAAACCATTTTAAAGTTTTCAACAGTAAAGTCGGAATGCAACACACCAATCAGAATCATTTACAAATGTTGGCACGCCTGTTTCACGGTGCGACACCCAATATTTATCATTACCCGTCATTAAATTCAGGTGATATCCATCTGTATCATGCGTTATATTGGGATGTGGATTGGTGCGATTGCCAATACCAAATGCAAATACATAATCACCGGTGGCATAACCACATGCGGCATTTTGACATACCAAAAACGTTTGTACAAACCGTGGACGCACAATATCCCCCAAGATATAATCCAAATAACTGCAATTACTGTTAATTGGGGTGGTATTGGTATCAAAAATATTTGGCGATGCGACGCCATGACGTGCAAACAAAGATGACCAAAATTCATCCGAAACGGTTGTGATATCAAAACCGCCCATATCTGCACGTGCCATTTGAAATCCGCCCAAAGTATGGCCGTCGTGAATACGCAGTGTGTTTTTATCTGTGTCCATTGTAATTTCGCCGGCGCATCCGGTAAAGTTATCGTTTGCGGCGGTCGAACCACGTCGAATTTGCAATATTCGTGTCATAGAAAATCCTTTGGTTAAATAAATAAAAAATCGCCCCAACGGGACGATAAAAAAACAAACGCCACCAAACGGTGACGCATGTTTTTATTATACCATAATTTTATGATAAAATCAAGCCTCTTGTGCATAGCCGTGTTTTATCATGTAATTTAAGAATTCGACCTCTTTGACGGTTGGATCTTTGCGAGACCGGTCTTGGCCATTTATTTTGAATTTGAATTCGGCCATATCATTACCGTGTTCGTCTTTGGCTTTTTCGTCGGCCGCATTCTGTTTCTTGGAATGACGTTTTAAGACATTTAAATCGGTATTGGCGTTGGAGTTTATAAAGTTCCAAAACACCTGTAATTCAATACGACGCATCTCTTCGTCAGATACAGCTTTACCGGCAGCCTCTGTAATTTTGTCTTTCTTGATTTTTCCACCGGATTTTTTTATGGCGTTGACAACGAAATTGCCGGCTTCATACGCCGCCAAAGTCGCAAAACGCAATGTTTTATCCAGTGCTTTGGTGAAAATGCCCATCGCCCCTTTGTTAAACGACATTGACGGATCGGAAAATATCGTAAAATCCATTTTATGCAATTCTTCACGAACACCGGATGTCACCATTGTTGATTGCATCACCGCCAATGTTTCCAATGTCATTTCGGCGGCCTGCATGGCATCTTCGGAACCATTGTGTGCGGCGGCGGCGATGACGTCACTGACAACCTTTTGCATTTGGCCACCGTGGGTCAAGGCTTCCTTGAACTGGGTCGTTTTTGACATTGGTTCCAATGTTTCCTTCATCCATTTAATCTGCTTGGCAACGGGACCCGGTTGGGAATTTGCAATATCGTCCAATTTTTCCATAACTTTGCCCAGGCCATCCGTCGGTTTGATATTGGCTTTGAACAAGGCTTCGACAACATATCGCGCATCTGTCTTATAAACGTGACGTTTGTGTTTATCAAACAGTTTCCCCCATGTATTGTTATAATAACCACTGACCGCATTTGTCGCACGACCGAACAGACGCTTTTTATCGGCAATTTTCGGGGGAACTTTGTCCGTGCCATCTTTGTAGTTGGATTCGTCCATACCTTTGGACACCCATTTGGCAACATCGCCACCATGTGCCGTTACAGCATCACGCAGTTTATCTTTGGAAATAATACGGTCAAAGATTTTGGCAAGGCCACCAAAAGTGAACGATCGCATACGTCGCGCAACACTGGGCGTTTTCAGCTGTTTTTGTAATTCAGAGAAACGTTCTACATTCAAATCCCCCGCGGATGCGACACTTTCTTTTTCTTCTTCCAGTTTATCAATATCAAATTCATCTTTGCCCGCATCTTTCCAACGGTTGGGAATATTGTCTTTCGGCCAAAGCGATATATCGCCACGCCGTCCAATCCAACCCAAAACCGTCTCAACTGCTTTTGCATCATTTCGATACAATCCGTATATAACGTTGTTTACTTCGTTTTCACCATCACCACCACCCCAGTAATTAGAATTATTGTTCAATAATTCTACAATTTTGGCTTTTGGTGTTATACCATCGGATTCCGTTATGTATGCCAAAACCTCTTGGGCATAAGCATCATCAACGGTCGTTGGGTTTTTCCAAGATGGCGGAAAATCCGTTTGTGGCAAATTATGCGTATATTGCACTTTACTCAAAAATGCCTGCAATGTTTTGTGGGCTTTTGGGTCTGTCTTGTATGTCCCATTCGACAAGGCGTCCGCCAATTTTCCCAGTTTGTCTTCATCCAAATCATCTGGGCTTTGTAATCGGGCAGCCAATCTGACTGTCTGGTTTTTAATATATTGTGCAATTTCTGCCGCTTCGGGGATTTCTGCAATTTCAAATTCTGGTATTGCTTTGCCGGCACCATAGAAATCTTTTAAGAATCCTTGGACATCTTTATTGTCTTCCAACGAAGAATCGGCCGCTAAATCGCGCGCCAACAATACCAGTTCTTCCCTTATTTTTTGGTGGTCGTCATAAACAGTACCAGCACTGCCGTCACGATAAACCGCACTGTTAATATTCGGCAATTCGGCATCGGGATCCCAACCTTTTTGCTTACCCGTGGCACGGCCGTCTTTCTGCCATGCTTTTAACTGGGCACGTCTGGGTTCGTCCATATGACGCAAGTTTAATTGACGCACCAAGTCGGACATATATTTTTTGATATCTATCGCCATTGCCGAATCCTTTTATTTATC
>JAFXGD010000030.1 GCA_017513285.1 Alphaproteobacteria bacterium | reverse complement strand
CAATTTATTATGTTGTCTTGTTGTTAATATATTTGCTTATACAGACATCATGTTTGTTTGTTGGAATATATAAGGGAACAAAGCATAAATATATTCAATCTTGTATTTTGCTTTCTATACCAGTCGTTATGGAAATTGTGCTAAATTTACTATCTTATGTAATACAAAGATAAGATACTTGCTTTGTGTACATGGTTGGAGCCATCAAAGGAAACACAAACGTACGGTCGTGACGATTTTTCAATTCATGGCGGTTGGAATCTAGGTTCCGCAGGATGTATCGATATGACAGGGCAAATAAACGCATTTACATCATGGCTAGAAAGTACTGGAAAAGACCTGATTGTACATGTAAAGTACTAACAAAAAAAGGAGGCAAATATGCAAAAATGGAAATGCGGAACAATTATTTGTCTTGGTATAAACCTGTTATTCTTGTACGGGTTGTTTACCGATTATTATGAATTTTTTATCAAAAAATGTCGTGATGCGTTTCCATTTGGCCATTGCCCTTGGGGGGGCGAGGCCATGGGCTGGGCATGGCGTAGCGCAGACGTATATTTAACCAACCTTGTGTCTTCTTGTGCAATATTGGTGTTTTTTATTCCAATATCATTGTACTGTTTTCACAAGAAAAATTATACAGCGTCTTTTATGATTGCATTAAGCCCAATTATAATATCTTTGATTGATTCTTTGCTTGGGACTTTGTTGTATCATTACGCAAAATTTTAGTATATTTAAAGAGTATTAAAAATAAGGTTTGGCATGAAACAAAAAAATCCCCCAAACGGGGGATTGTTATTTTGGTTTAAATGTTATTTTTTCCAAAATGCAAAGCCACGACGTGATGATTTTTCTTCACGTTGTTTTCTGTCTTCGGCGGCACGACGACGTTCGGCACGACGTTCTTGGAAACGACGGGCAGATTCTTCATCACGTTGAACAACAGAAATCGTTGTTGCAGATAATTTGCCATTGCGAACTTCTTCTTCGAATTCGACAATGTCGTTTTCATTTAAAAATCTGATGCCGGCGGCCTTTAACGAACTGGAATGAACAAATACATCATCTGTATTACCATCTGCGTTTGGTGTATCCGGACTGATGAACCCAAAGCATTTTTTGCCATTATACCATTTTACTTTTCCTTGACGCATAATCCTATCCTTTCCTTATGCTGGTTATGGTTCTGTAACACGATAAGAACCTGATTTATATTTTTACATTTTTCACAAATGAAAGCAAGGGGAATAAAATTACCCGCCACATGGGCGGGTGTAAAAGTCACTTTTTATAATAACGTTGGACTTCACGCATAACAAAATTAAATAACTTTTCGGCTTGGCTGGTGGCGGGCAGCGCCCAATCATGTTGGGTGTATGGCATGGCCGAAACCAATATAAAACGGGCCATAAAGTTAAATATCTTGCTTTCTTGATGTCGGGATAATTTTGCCGGCGAATTGTCAATACGAAATACTTCGTTTTCAACCGCATCGTCCAACTTTTCACGAATGTTATCCAAAACTTTCTGGGGATAGTATAATTTACACTCTTTCGGGAACCCTTCGAACATGGATATATTATTATTGCGTGAATATAAAATATTCCAACCAACACGTTCAAACAAATCTTCCAAACAATGGCAAATCATGCGGTTATAGGATTTAACACCATTTTCCATCAAGGATGCACTGCGGGCTTCCATTCCGACACTTTTGCGACCACGTGTGCAACGGGTAAATTCATAAGAATCGTGCGTTTGGCGTTCAAATTCAAAAAATGTGCGAACCTGACAGATTATTTCCAATGGAACAACATGACCCAAATCCGCCCCGATGTTTAAAATAATCTTGGCATCACGATAGTTGCGGGGATTTTGCATGTCATAGAATTTGTCACGAACAGATATAACACGTTCAGGCATCGTTTCATACAGACGTTCAATAAATAACCGGGCCTGAGGTATCAAGTCAAACAGGCATTTAACACGGTAAACGTCACGCAGACGGGCGTGGGGCGTTGCAACTTTATCCAGCGCACGTATCAAATCCACCGCAATCTTTTCATGGCCACGACCAATGATTGACAAGACTGTTTCGGATGCGGCACTGATATACCGTTCGGATAAACGGGTGCGAATTTTGTCCGCCAATGCGTTCGCAGACGCTTCACGTTCATGCGCCAACAATACACGACGTGCGGCATCGCATACGTCGTTGACATAATCGTTATAATATTTTCCCGTGATTTTATCCAATGCACGACTGACACGCTTTTGTGCGGCAACAATAACCGTCACAATCGAAGATACAGACAAATCAATTTTATGACCGGCAGAACTGGTAAAAAACTGATTCCGCATAGGATCGGCATCCAAACGATGATTAACAACATATGGTGCCAATGGATTAATGTCGGCAATACGTAATGGGCCGTCCACGGCACTGTCGGTTTCATAGTCATATTTCATGACTGCGGCCTTGGGCGCACCAAACGATTTGCCCAACACATAGAACACTTCACGTAACCACGTCATACTGTTCGAATACAGGCGTTCCATATATTCGCCGGCATCGGCATCTATGCGACCTTCTGTGACAGCCTTCTTAATTGCGAACAGATTCTTTCTGTCATTATCTGCCGTCACGTCTTGGGCCCATGTATCAGAACCAAAATGCAACATTTTCCCCCCGTTCAAACTATTTCATTATTGGAAACAAGATTACGTCACGCAACGTCGGTTGGTCCGCAATAATCGCAAAGAAGCGATCAATCCCCAATCCCAAACCAGAAATCGGCGGCATACCATGTTCCATCGCACGCAGGAAGTCTTCGTCTAAATCAAAGGCTTCATCATCACCGGCGGCTTTGTTGGCGGCCTGCTCTTCAAATGCGGTGCGTTGAACAATCGGGTCAACCAATTCCGAATATGCTTTTATCAATTCGGCACCACAAATAATTAATTGAAATATATCAATTCGGCGATTGTCCGCATCATTGCGACGGGCCAACGGTATCAAATATGCCGGATAGTTATACACAACCGTTGGTTGAACAATCTGGTCACGGATTTTACGTTTGAACACATAATCAACAATGGCCGGTACGGACTTTAACGGTTCCAATTCGTCCGCAGGGAACATGCCCGCATCCACCAATTGAGATTTCAAAGCATCCGTATCATGGAATTCCAATATATCAACACCCAGCAGTTCATTCATACGTGCCGTATAATCAATTTCGTCATATTTGCTGAAGTCTAACTTGGTACCTTGGTATTCAATTTGCAACGAACCGCGCAAATCCATAACTATCTTTTGTATCATATTCCACGAAAATTCGATGTTGCGTGGATAATCCCAATATGCCGCATACCATTCCAACATGGTAAATTCCTGTAAATGCATGGCATCCATGCCTTCGTTACGGAAATTCTTGCCCATTTCAAACACACGGTCAAAGCCCGCCGCAATGGTCTGCTTTAAGAATAATTCGGGCGCAATACGCAGATAAAAATCAGCATCCAACGCATTGTGATGCGTGATAAATGGACGTGCCGCCGCACCAGAGGCAACAACCTGCATTATTGGGGTTTCAACTTCGGTAAATCCATTGTCGTTCAAGTAATCACGTATCAAACGCATCATGCGAAAACGCATCTTCATTGTGTTGCGTGTTTCTTCGTTGGCAATTATGTCCAGATAGCGTTGACGGTACCGGGTTTCCATATCCGTCAAACCATGATACTTTTCCGGTAATGGACGTAAAGCCTTGGACAAAATTTCATACCCAGATACACGGACCGTCAATTCGCCCGCCGTTGTATGATACAAAACGCCCGTAATGCCAATAAAGTCACCTAAATCCACGTTGGCCTTCATAAATTTATAGTTTTCTTCACCCAATTCTTCACGGGACATAGAAAATTGAATTTCACCGTCAATGTCATAAATGCGACCAAACATCAATTTGCCCAACCAGCGCAAAGCAGTGACACGACCCGCCAAACGAACCGGCGTTTCATCCGACAGTTCACGCGCATCGGCAATCGTATGCGTACGATCAAATTTAGCCTTCCACACAACGCCATCACGTGTGCGGATATTTTCCGCCTTTTGCAGACGTGCGGTTAATTCATTTGTCGATATTTGTGTGTTTGGTGTATTTTCTGACATTTTATTTGGCCTTTGGTTTATAAAAAAACGGGCACCCCGAAAGTGCGCCCGCAGTTTAATCTGTTGGTCGCACAATTTTAATTCAAACGTTTAATAATGCATTTCATTATATGTGCCCCGCTGTGTTTTCTGTACGCCGACAATTATATAGCAGTTTTATCAAAAGTAAAGCATAAAAATGCGGGGGACACATCCCCCGCATCACAGTATACAATTAACGCATTTTTACACCCAATTCGGCAACATACCGACGCCCCATTTCGACACGCTTGCGATTTTCAGACACCGGATTTTTGTACGGATTATAATCACCACCAATCGCCATATCGTCCGATTTGGCCCGACCCGGGATTGGAACGTTAAAATCAACAGTCATGCGGTCAATCGCCGCCTGCAATTTGGCTTTGCGTTCACATGGTGGCAAAGCATCGTGTTCCAGACAAATAGATTGTGTAATTTCATAAAATTCTTCAATCACTTTGTCGTTGCCTGTAATCTGGTGACCCAAGTCACGCAAATTCAATCTAAAATTTTTAATTTTCTGTTTCAATGTCATTTTTAACTCCTTTGGTTACCGCCCAACCATGGTATATATAGTCATTTTTTTATTTTTGTCAAGTCCCATACATAATCTGTGCATGGGGGACACAGATTTTTAAAGGCGTTTTTAAGTAAGGGTTTAAAGTCCGTGTCCCTGCCTGGACTGCACCCACACAAACAAATGTTTGTGCGGGGCCCGCATGCAGGAATGACAAGTATAATACAGACCCCGACAACAGTGTTGTTGCCGTGTTAGATGCCAAAGACACAGGCGAAAGAACAGTTGTGTCTATTGTTAGAAAAACAGACGGTTCATACAACGTAATTCCTAGTGTATATGGAAAAGACAACTTTGAGAACTTCGTTGCAAATAACATTAAAGACGGAAATTTATTATATATAGACGAAAATAAGGCTGCTATTATAAGACCTTCCTCGCTCCAATTGCTCGGGGTGTATAATAGCAACCTCTCTAATAACAATTGTATAACAAAAAATACTCTTGTCAACCAAAGCAAAACAATTTTGTCGCAAAGTACTTCGGGGGGGATTCCCCCCCTCGCCTCGCAACTCGCCCCTTTGCTCGACTTATTTAAAAAACCACCCTTCCGGGTGGTTTTAAAATAACTGGTGCGAGCAAAGTACTTCGGGGGGATGCCCCCCTCGCCTCGCAACTCGCCCCTTTGCTCGAGTTATTTAAAAAACCACCCTTCCGGGTGGTTTTAAAATAACTGGT
>JAFXGD010000029.1 GCA_017513285.1 Alphaproteobacteria bacterium | reverse complement strand
TACCGCCTGCCCCGGTGTTGAACCCACAACAACTGCACCATTTACAATATATTTACCGGACGGATCCAAACAATTTTCATAATCTGCACCACATACAAATTCATCCTGCATACATGCGTCCAATGCCGTCACACAACCACGCAAATCATACGCATTTTTCTGCTGACGCACCAACAAGCGTGCACGTTGCAAAACATTTTTCGCATTACGTACCGTCTGGCGCATTTCATCATTACTCTGCGTCAAAAACGCTTCATACGCAACACATGCTTTATCAATTTCCAAATCATATGCATTGGTTATTATACTGGTTTCCACGCCCTGACTGCGGCAAACATCTATAACCGATGCTTTACAGCGTGCCACCGCCGTCTTGTACAACTGTTCGCCACGCTGATTTGATATACTGGCCGCAGATTCTTGGGTATTGAACATAGACAAGAAATCAAATGACGTGCTGTCAATTGTAAAGTCCAACAAATTACCTAAATCCAACCTGACTGTGGAATCTGTGGTTGTGGCCGTTCCCGGTTTAACATCGACAACCATATCATATATTTTATCCAATTGGGTCTTTATCTGACTGTTATCAGATTTTCCCTGCATTTCTTCTTCGGCAACCGTTTGTGAAAACAGTGTATAAACCTCATCACGTGTCAGGCCAATATATTGAATTTGCTGTGCCACATCCTGTAAACCTTCCGTTATTTGTTTTAACGCCTCTTCTGTCTTGGCATAGTTCTTCAGGTTTTTAGAACAACTGCAACGCCCCTGCTCTTCACTTAACACATTACAGAAATTATCCATACATGTGGCAAACTGGGCCTTACAATATGATTCAATCTGTTTTTCGTCTTCCATTTCCGCCATTAATTCACCCATATCTCTGGCGACAACCGATTCTGTTTTTTTTACCGAAAAAGGCGTAACAGCACGCGTGCGCACATTTGCCACCCCGGACACGGTTGTACGTGAAACCAAATTACCATCTGAATTCACCGGCATCGCCACACGTGGTTTTGTCGCCCGCAAAGACATAGTCATAGGCGTACGTGCCGCCAAATCACGAATTGCTGCACGCTGTACGCTTAAAGAATCTTGGGTTTGTGCAATTTTCGGTTCGATCGTTGCACGATTGCGCACCATTGCACCCGAACGATTTGCAACATTGGCATCTGTCACATCCACACGTCCATCTGTGGTTGCGGTTCTGTCAACCATATTGGTATCACTGCGCACCACACGCCCCGTCGCATTATCCGTCCCACTGGGCACCACACGAGAGATTCCCGTATTCGCCACCCCGACAACCGGTACACACATTGCAATCAAAACCAAAATTCTATTCATCACAAATCCCCTTGGGATAAAAACAATTACTTTCTATACTTGTTACCTTCTGTTTTGCTGGGCTGAACAAAAACATACAACAAGAACAGCAACCACAACACAAAGAATCCTGCATACATCAACAAATCCCATGGCATATACTCTAGACTAACCAATACGGCCCATGTTGCCAATCGCAACTGCGACCATATCAGCAAAACACAATATGGGATTAAATACCACCAGCCCGACAACCCAACATCTTGGAATCTGCGAAAAGCCAGCGCACGACTGGGCAAAAACATCGCAACAAACGCAACGGATGCAATAACACTAAATTTAACACTTAAAACCTGGGCCACAAACCCCAAACACACACAAAACAGCCATGCAAACCAATATTCACGACGTGTTGATGTGCCACCAAAGCGCACATAACCACGCCAATAATTTTTCACCGCCCCCCAGAAAGAAACAGGGGCCTCTACTTTCTTTTTTTGCACCTTTGGCATTATCCTCTCCTTGCTAATATTCAAACGAATTATAGCAAAAACAAAGCACCATGACAAGTGATATTATCCACGAAACCCCAATGCGACAATAAACATTTCCACACTGTCTTTACGTGAAGAAGGTGGTTTTATATGATGAACACTTTCAAATTTTTCTTTTATTTGTTTTAACAAATCATTTGTTGTGCCACCTGTAAAGGATTTACACACAAATGTACCACCAACTTTTAATGCCCGCACGGCAAAATCAAACGCATACTCCAATAACACCATTTGGCGAATATGATCCGTTTTTTTATGTCCAACGGTATTGGGCGCCATATCAGACACAATCACATCCGCAGCCCCTGCCCCAATTTCATCGGGTTGCATGCCCAATTTCTCTTCCAACCAACGCAGTGCCGCATCCGATGTAAAATCGCCTTGATATGTTTCCACACCAACAATAGGTGAAATTTCCAACAAATCCATTGCAAATATCTTGGATTTTGGATATGTACGCGCGATATATTGCGACCAAGAACCCGGCGCCGCCCCCAAATCAACGACAACTTGACCATTGCGCAAGAACCGAAACTTTTCATCCATTTCGATTAATTTATACGCCGCCCGCGCCCGATATCCATCTTTCTGGGCCCGTGCAACGTATGGATCGGCCGCTTGGCGTTGTAACCATGCGACCGAAGATTTTCTGGCTGCAATTTTTTTATTTGTTATTTTCATAACTTATTTTACTTTCGCCTGTTGCACAGAACGTTTTTGCCATTCTTTCGCTTGGGCGTTATACTTGTTATAAAAGGTTCTGGCGGCCTCTAACGGCGAACCATATTGGTGGTACCAAAAATCGGCATCAATACCAAAGAACAAATTACGTTTTCCATGATGCGCATAATTCACTTCAATCGTATAGCCCACAACTGCACCACGCTTATCATTCACAGCAACAGGTTCTGTCACCGATACAACTGACCAATCAAACAAATGTTTCCAATTCAACTTCATTTTTACCGTCCTTTTGTTATCTGTTTATTAATTTTTGCACAGAATTTATCTGCACGCCTTTTGGCCCATGCCGCATCTGCAAATGCCAATTTATCATTATCAATGGCAAAAGAATATTTACGGTCGCCATGATATTTATATGTCACGACCACTTCATATCCAATCAATTGATTTCCAATATCACTATATTTATGGTATTCCGGCCGTGGTTCGGTGACTGCAACCGGTGTCCAATCAAACAAGTGTTTCCAATTAAGACTCATCTTTAATTTCCTTGTGGTTTCATAAATGGCTTTTGTTGTTGCATTTTCTCCATAACGGCCTCCATTCCCCCCATACGCTGAATCATCGCCATTTGTTGTTTCATTTTTGTATATTGTTTTATAATATGTTCAACGTCACGAACGGCGCATCCCGCAGTTTCTGCGATACGTGCCTTGGCATTGGCGAACACCTTTTCTGGTTCGGCCCGTTCCGCCGGTGTCATGGCCTCTAAAATTTTAATCTGGGCATCGACACTGCCATCTTTGATTTTTTCTTTCATTGCAGACACAGCGCCACTCATCCCCGGCACCATTTTTAACAGTCCGCTGAAATTACTCATTTTTTTAATCTGCTTCAACTGTGCCAACATATCATTCATATCGAATTGTCCCGACATCATGCGCTGTGCAGTTTCCTTCATTCCCGCAGGCATTTTATCGGCACCCAAATCTTTGGCTGCGGCCTGAACATCGGCTTCTGTTACATTTTTCGCTTTCTTTTTACCAAATCCAAACATTTACTACTCCTTTTGCTTTTTCATTTTAGAACTTTTTCCCGGCTTGTCCAGATACTTTTGTAAATATTTACCGGTTGCAGACCCATCGACCGTGGCAATATGTTCCGGGGTACCGCATGCCAACAAGTGCCCCCCATTCGCACCACCGGTGGGTCCCAAATCTATAATCCAATCTGCGGTTTTAATCACTTCCAAATTATGTTCGATAACGATAACTGTATTACCTTGGTCAACCAATTCATGCAAGACGGACAGTAACATTTTAATATCTTCGAAATGCAGACCCGTTGTCGGTTCGTCCAAGATATAAATTGTTTCGCCCGTACTGCGTGCAGCCAATTCTTTGGACAGTTTGATACGTTGTGCCTCGCCACCGGACAAATCCAACGAACTTTGTCCCAATTTGATATAATCCAATCCAACACGTTTTAACAATTCCAACTTGCGTGCAATCTTTGGCACATTTACAAAGAAACGATATGCTTCTTCAACGGTCATATTTAAAACATCGGCAATTGATTTACCTTTATACTTAACCGCCAACGTTTCTTCGTTATATCTTGTCCCGTGACAGCAATCACATTCCACATAGACATCGGCCAAGAAATTCATTTCAATCTTGATTTGCCCATCACCTTGGCATGCTTCACAACGTCCACCCTTGACGTTAAAAGAAAATCGTCCTGCCGAATACCCACGTGCTTTTGCATCTGGCAAATCTGCGAAAAAGTCACGGATATCCCCGAATACCCCGGTATACGTTGCCGGATTACTGCGTGGTGTTCGACCGATTGGCGATTGATCAATATCAACAACCTTATCGACATTTTCCATTCCACGAATGATATCATGCGCCCCCGTTTCCATTTTGGAATTATACAGCGCCCGCATCAACGCAGGATACAGTGTATTTAATAACAAAGTCGATTTACCCGACCCCGACACCCCCGTCAAAGCGACAAATTTTCCCAACGGAAATTCCACATCAATATTCTTTAAATTATTGCCATGCGCCCCCACCACGGTAATAGATTTACCATTACCCACCCGACGTTTTGCCGGCACGGCGATATTGCGTTTACCGGACAAATATTGGCCCGTTATTGAATCGGGACATTTAATCACATCGTTTGGCGTACCGGCCGCAATCACATTGCCCCCGTTTATACCCGCACCACGCCCAATATCGACCAAGAAATCCGCCGCACGCATTGCATCTTCATCATGTTCAACAACAATAACCGTATTATCTTTATCACGCAGCATTTTCAGTGTTTCCAACAACTTGTCATTATCACTTTGATGCAATCCAATCGACGGTTCATCCAACACATACAACACCCCGGACAGCCCACTGCCGATTTGTGACGCCAAACGAATACGCTGTGCTTCTCCACCGGACAAAGTACCCGCCATACGTGACAAAGTCAGATATCCCAACCCCACATTCTGTAAAAAGGTCAAACGATCCGTTATTTCACGCAATACGATACGACCAATATCATTATCTTTTTGCGACAAATGGTTTGGCAAATCTTGGAACCATGCCAAGCAATCCGCAACCGACATATCACACACATCCATAATATCGGCCCCATTAATACGCACACACAGCGCATGTATATTCAATCGTTTACCATGACATACCGGGCATGGTTTTTCCGCTTGATACTTGGACAGTTCGGTACGCATTGCCTCAGAATCAGATTCCCGCCATCTGCGTTCTATATTTGGGATAACGCCTTCATACGGCTTTTCATAAACAAACCCGTTCCAATTTATTTTGATTGGCACATCCCCGCTGCCATACAAGATCAAATCCTTGTGCTCTTGGCTTAAAGTATGCCAAGGCTTTGACAACGGAATTTTGAATTTTTTATGTAATGCATCCAACAAATGCTCAAATTGGCTTAACATCCCACCACGTGACCAAGGCGCAATCGCACCACCCAAAATTGATTTAGACGGATCAGGCACCACCAAATCTGGCGACATATTTAATTGCACCCCCAACCCATCACAGTTTTGACACGCCCCCATTGGCGCATTAAACGAAAACAATCTGGGTTCTATTTTTGGGACGGTAAAGCCACTGACCGGGCATGCATAGTTTTGCGAATATAACGTATCTTCATTGGTGTCCAATCGCCGCACCAATACAGACCCCGGCACCAATCGCAGCGCCCCTTCAAACGAAGAATAAATACGTGACCGAAATTCATCGACATCCGCACTGTCTGTGGGCGGCATTTGCAATCTGTCCACAATCACAAAGATATTATGTTTTTTATTTTTATCCAACGGCTGAACGGCGGACAAATCCACCAATTCCCCATCAATAATGGCACGTGCATACCCCTGCTTTACCAAGAAAGCCAATTCTTTACGATATTCACCTTTTCTTTCACGAACCAAAGGCGCCAAAATAAAAATCTTGACCCCGGATGGGATTTTCATCGTCCAATCAACCATTTCGGCAATTGTTTGTGATTTTATTGGCAAACCCGTCACAGGCGAATGTGGCACACCGATACGCGCCCACAGTAAACGCAAATAATCATAAATTTCTGTCACCGTTCCAACGGTTGAACGTGGGTTTTTTGATGTTGTTTTTTGCTCTATTGATATTGCGGGCGACAGACCTTCGATAAAATCCACATCAGGCTTTTTTTGCATATCTAAAAATTGTCGGGCATAACTGGACAGCGATTCGACATATCTGCGTTGTCCTTCGGCATAGATTGTATTAAATGCCAATGACGATTTTCCCGAACCGGACACGCCTGTAAAGACCACCAATTTATTTTTTGGTATGTCCAAATCAATATTTTTAAGATTATTTTCACGTGCACCGCGAATTTTTATCATTCCCGTCATGGTATATAGATATATAGATTAATTGTCTTTGATTTCAATACAAAGGGCGAAAATTCATTTCGCCCCACTGTTTTTATTTACTTTTCTTTCCCATCAGACTGTCGGGCGATAATATCACATTGGCTTTTTTGGTATGAACCGCCCCAACGGTCGGCGCCAATTGACCATCGACCCAAATATCGACACCACCGGCATTACCGAATGTGGCTTTATAGCCCTTACCAACCGGCACATAATAAACATCACCCGGCATCAAAACCCGACTGATTTCGGTACGACCACGGGCATCTTTTACCTCTATCCACGATCCTGCATCACCGGTATCGGCATTTGCCTGAATAATAATATTTGCATTTTCACGATTTCCCGTACCAAAGCGTTCACGCACCTCTAATCTGTACTGTGGTTCTGCAGAGACATCTTCAACAGGCACAACTTGGGGTTGAACCTGGGGCGCAACTTCTTCTGTCTGGGGCCAGAATATAATTGTCAAAACAACCGCAATCAATAATATTCCACCCAAAAACCACTTCCAATTTTGATAGACAAACTGATACACCTTTACAAAGTAAACCTTTAACCAACTTTCTTCTTTGATACTGGGCATTGCGCACGCAGACACATCCGCATCATCGACCGCACAGTCACCCACAACACCCATTTCTTTTTTTATTTTTTCAACGATTTCATCCGGATTCAATCCCAATTCCATCGCATAGTTACGTGCGAATCCCAAAACATACACCAATTCCGGTATTACGGAATAATTGCAATTTTCCAACGCATCCAAAAATTCTTCACGAATGCACAACTGTTTTGCGATTGTTGGGATTTCACGTTTACGCCGCCCGGTTGTACGTGCATTACGCAACATTTCACCCGCCGTCATTTCAACAGGCGCCACAACAATTTCTTCGTTATTTTCAATATTTTCTGTCATATTTTTTCAATCCCCTGCTTTATTTCGCCTTAAATAATACCCCAAAAATCACGAATTGCAACCTTTAACAAATCAATATCTGTAATTTGATTTACTTTGATACGAAATTCGGACGAATTTGGCATACCCGCACTGTACCATGCGGCATGTTTTCTGAACATAGGCACCGCAGTCGCCGCCCCATAGTATTCCACAGCATATTCCAGATGTCGCAACACAACGTCGCCAATATTTTTCGGAACGGTACCGGAACATATTTCCGCCAAAGCCCATGGCCGTCCCAACAGCCCCCGCCCCACCATGGCACCGGCATACCCCACAGATTCAACCCGTCGCACATCATCAATCGACCGAATATCACCATTTGCGATAATCGGAATCGGGCTGTCATCTATCACCGGTAAATTTGCCGGTCCGACATACAACTGGGCCCGTGTGCGTCCATGCAGTGTCGCAAAGCGCACCCCACAATCTGCCGCAATTTTTACCAAATCGGCCCAATCACGATGCGTATCATCCCACCCCAAACGGGTTTTAACAGACACCGGAATATCGACCGCCCGAACAACTGCGTGCATAATTTTACCTGCCAAAGCATGGTCACGCATTAAATGCGCACCTGCACCGGCACGTGTTGCCACTTTTGGTACCGGACAACCCATATTAATATCAATCCATTTGGCCCCTGCATCCGCCAAAATACGTGCGGCATCTGCCATCAAAGACACATCTGCACCAAATATTTGCGCCCCAACATTTCCTTCATCTGTATAATTATCAAAGTTCCGCAAACAATTCTTGTGCGCCCCGACCAAAGAATGACAAGAAATCATTTCGGTCACCAATGGGGCATTTGGCGAAAATTCACGCATAATGCGACGGAATGGCCGATCTGTTATCCCGGCCAAAGGTGCAGCAAAAATTTGATTATCACTAAACATTTGTGATATAATGACATCTATGAAAGGAAAAATCAAAAATTTATTTGCATTTCTGGGCCGTGCGTGGGCGGGTGGCATACACGGGAAGATAGGTATTGTCTTTACGACATTTGCGGCATTTATGTTTATTGGGATGTTTTGGGGCGATGTCAGCATTCAAAGATTCACCATGAACATATGGCGCCTGAATCAGGCGGAACAACACTTGGCCGACGAACAAGACACATTGAACAAAATAAACCGCCATATTGAATTATTACAGAACTACAGCCCCGATTACGTCGAAGAATTGGGATTAAAATACCTGAACATCGGCGCCCCTGGGACAAAAATATTAAAAATTTAATCCCCCAAATGGGGGATTTATTTTATCAGAACATATATTTTGCACCGATTACAAATTCATGCATATCCATATCACGTTTAACATCCGCCCCGGGTTTAGAGTTATCTATTTCCATCACATCAACGAATCGATACATTGCATGTATGGAAAATTCTTCTGATAAATCATATTCGGCGCCCAATCCGACATTCCACGCAAATTCGGTATGATTTTCAGATGGCGCCGTCATATCAAACGATTCGTCATTAACGGGTGTACGTTCATAATCACCGACATGAATACTGCCTGTTTCTTTAACAAATGCGACACCGGCACCCGCCGTCACAAAAGGCTTGATTGCATATCCAAAATCAACCGCATAAGACATATTGGCAAACAATGTCATCAAATCTGTATTTAATTCGAATGTATTATACATAAAACATGATGCATTGGTACATGTTGGGCCTTCGGGTTGCAGCGTCCAATCGCCATTAAACTTTGCCTGGGTATATTGTGAAAATTCGACTTCTGCGGCCAATTCACCAAAATCATAACCAACCGCCACTTTATAATCGAACACAGAATCATGTTCTTTGCCATCGGCAATAACGCCCGCCAATGGTTCCAATGTTGTTTGACGCAAATTATTTTGCAGATATCCATACCCACCTTTGATTGCGCCATAAAATCCACCTGCCTGTGCCGACATAACGCCCGCCAAAACAGATACGGTTGCGAACAATGCTGTTTTTTTCATGTTTTTTCTCCTTTTGTATTTTGTTTATAAAAAACGACCACCATAAAAGGCGGTCGGGAGGTTCAAAAATCATATCTGTTAAATGACTCTGCGGTCTTTCGGTTTCCCGTATTGTATAACCAACAGCCCCCCGACACAATCATCAGGGATAACGGTGCAAAAAAATCGGAATATTAAATAACGACACTTTCGCACCGAACAGATATGGGCTTTTGACAACCCGAACGCTTATTTTTACATAAGTGTTCTGAATCATGCTATCCCAATCACACCCAGAATTCAAGTTTTTTTAATTCAACAATAAAATCGTTCCATTTAAGTACATTGCAAAGAATAACCATGCAACATATGGCCACACCAAATATGATGCCCATCGGTTAAATGGACGAAATGCCGCCGCCATCCAAATGGAAATGGCAATCAATGTCACCAAACACAACAACGCCCCACCCACAAAATTCAATCCAAAGAACAAATATGTCCACAAAGCATTCAATCCCATCTGGGCCGCAAACAAAATATATGCTTTGGATTTACTTTGTCGTGTTTTTTCATTATTCATAACCAAGAATAAAGAAATACCCAACAACGTGTACAGAATTGTCCACGCCACACCAAACACCCATCCATCAGGGGTTAAAACCGAATTATTTAATCCGTTATACCATACGTTATCACTGTGACTGGGGGTGAACATAACACCGATAATACCGGGTATAAACGAAATAAAGATTGCCAGTAAAAATTTGAAAAACTTTTTCATTGTGTCTCCTTTGGTATTCAGTATATCACCCAAACCGCCGGTATGACACAGGAACGTATTACTAAAAAAAATGGGCGCCCCATTTTGACGCCGCATCTTTTACCAATTATCTATTTCTGCAGTAAACTGTTTGTACGTTCTGTCATATCACATTTAAAAACAACCTGAACAGTGCCGTCATCCTGCAATTTCAAATGATAATACATATCCTGATTAATATTCGAATTGACACAACATTTAACGGACATTTCACCATATTCGCCCCCCTTTTTTCAGTCATAACAATACGATAACCCCCTATCGTTTTTCAAGCATAACAAAGGCCACCAAAAATGGTGGCCAATGCGTCAAACAATCGGATTGATTTAAATATCGGACAACAAAGAATTTACCAATTCTTTACCCGCCTTTTTCGACAAAGTAGAAATCGCCCCATTGCACGATGATGCGCCACTTAAACTGATATCATGCGCCACATCATTCATAGATACAATTTCCATGGTTGCAGTTTCAATCAATTTGTACGAAACAGACAGATTTGCCGCCCCCGATGTAATTTTTTCACCGGTCAACTTGATTTCCCGGGTTTGGGTTGCCGCACCAAAATCATCAACCGTAACAATCAACAGATAATCTGCAATTTTTATCTGTTTTAATTTATTCAAATTGGCTTCACTGGCCAAATCTTGACCCAACAAAGACAATTCTTTCAATTGCTTATTGATATTTTCACGGTCGACCACGGTCAGTTTTTTTGACTTTACCAACGGTGTTGAGATTTGGTCTATAACCTTCTCTTCTATGGCTTTGGACGTTTTCTTTGATGACAAGCATTTCCAAGAACGCCCATTATCCGATGGTAAAATTGCGACAGTATATTTTGCCTTGGCGACCAAATCGGGTGATTCGTATTCGTCAATTTTCTTTACTTTTGCCGCAATAGTCACTTTAAATGAACCGTCTTTTTGTTCTTCTGTGCTGATGACTTCATATCCTTCTAATACGCCTTCATAT
>JAFXGD010000004.1 GCA_017513285.1 Alphaproteobacteria bacterium | reverse complement strand
TATGATTCTGTGTTGCCAACACTCAGCACCCCAAAGCCCACCAAGATCGGCTGTAAATTTGTGGGTTGGTATGATATGGATGAATACGATGATCCGGATGCCGTTCAATACTATTCCGCCGACGGAACCCCCGCTGTATGGGATCAAATAGGTTCTTCTGCCACATTGTATGCGGGTTGGTTATGTGATTTGGCGGGTACTGCAAATTCGGTCAGTCAAACATATAATGGCCAACCATTATCGTGCGCCGGCGTCAGTGGCGTAACCCCATCCGGCGCAACGGTCACATACAGTACGGATGGAACTAATTTCAGCACAACCATACCGACAATCACCAATGTCTCAGAGTCTGGCACTGTTTATTACAAAATATCTGCGACGGATTATACTCCTATTACGGGCAGTTTCAGCTGTACCGTTACCCGTGCCACAATAGCAGCCACTGCCGCAGACAACACAAAAACCTACGATGGCAGTGCGTTGACATGTCACGGTGCGTTGTTGAGCCGTGTGCCAACTGGCTCTACCTTTACCTATGGCCTGTCCGAAGGTTCTTATACCTTGAATTCTGCACCAACAATCACAAACGTTGCAGATTCCAAAACCATTTATTATCAGGTCACAAATCCGAACTATAACGATGCGACCGGTTCGTTTGCGTGTACGATCACTAAAGCCGATATGGATGTAACGGCAACGGCAGACTCGCAAACTTATAACGGCAATCCGTTAACATGTGACGGAAACTTGTCGGGTGTTCCATCTGGCTCTACTATTAATTATGGCCTGTCCAGTGGTTCTTATAATTTGAATTCTGCACCAACAATCACAAACGTTGCAGATTCCAAAACTGTTTATTATAAGGTCACAAATCCGAACTATAACGATGCGACCGGTTCGTTTGCGTGTACCGTTAACCCCGCCGATATGAATGTAACGGCAACGACAGACTCGCAAACTTATAACGGCAATCCGTTAACATGTGACGGAAACTTGTCGGGTGTTCCATCTGGCTCTGAAATTATGTATGGCACGGTTTATGGTTCTTATACCTTGGATTCTGCACCAACAATTACGAATGTTGCAGATTCCACAACCATTTATTATCAGGTTAAGAATGATAATTACAACACCAAAACAGGTTCGTTTAAGTGTACCGTTAACCCCGCCAATATGAATGTAACGGCAACGGCAGACTCGAAAACTTATAACGGCAGTTCGTTAACATGTGACGGAAACTTGTCGGGTGTTCCATCTGGCTCTACTATTAAGTATGGCCTGTCCGAAGGTTCTTATACCTTGAATTCTGCACCAACAATCACGAATGTTCCAGAATCCAAAAACATTTATTATCAGGTTACGAATGATAATTACAACACCAAGACAGGTTCGTTTGCGTGTACAGTTAACCCCGCCGATATGAATGTAACGGCAACGGCAGACTCGCAAACTTATAACGGCAGTGCGTTAACATGTGACGGAAACTTGTCGGGTGTTCCATCTGGCTCTGAAATTATGTATGGTACGTCCAGTGATTCTTATAATTTGACATCTGCACCAACAATCACGAATGTTCCAGAATCCAAAACCATTTATTATCAGGTTAAGCATGCTAATTACAACAACAAGACAGGTTCGTTCGAATGCGTGATTGAAAAGGCAGAAAATCCAATAACCTTGTCTGCGGATTCTGGACATGTGCCATACGGAGGTAGAACAACGGTTAGTGTAACCAATGCACAGGGTCCATTGTCCGTTTCGTCAAACTACACAAGCGTTGCAACGGCAACATTATCTGGAACAACAGTTGAGATGACTGCTGTTGCTTCGTCAGTTGCCAAGGCCGTCATCACCGTTACTGCGGCCGGTAACGACAACTATTTGGCTGGCAGTAAATCTTACACCCTCTATGTGGACCAAGGTATAATTACGCTTGATCCGGGTGCGGGTACTGGTGGTACAACGACTATCTATCATCAATCTAATACCAACGTATGGTTGGATAATTGGAACGGCGTAACAATGACACCAGGCACTAACCCAATTACAGTACCAAGACGTGATGGTTACGACTTTGCGGGATACTATGCCGACGCAAATTCTACAACCGCATTGATTGGCGCAAACGCCTATATCACATCGGCTGGTATTACTGCGGCTAAGGCAGCCAAGTCCAATATCACATGGGTTGCCAAATGGAATTTAAAGACGTATAAAATCACCTATAACTTGGATGGTGGTACAAACAATGTATCTAATCCTGCAACGTACAGTATTGAATCGGATGAAATTGTATTTATGGAACCAACACGCAAGTTTTATACATTTGGTGGATGGTACTTGGATTCTAACTTTACCCAATCCATCACATCAATTCCTGCGGGCAGCACTGGCGAC
>JAFXGD010000028.1 GCA_017513285.1 Alphaproteobacteria bacterium | reverse complement strand
TTCAAACGCGGCGTCGGTCGGCCCGTGTTGGCCCAATTCGAACCAATGTTTGAATTTGGCCCGCTTGACCATAACCCGGCAAATCCCGTTCGGGTCCCGGGCGATATATGCGTTTACGGTTTCCATCAAAACAATTTCGGCGTCGGGTCCAACAAATGCGCGTTCAATGCGTCCAATTCCTTTTCCAACCGGCGGGATTCATCCAAGATTTCCGGTTTGCGGAAAGTGAAATACCGGCGTTGCGTGTGCCGGACGTGTGCGACGAACCGGACGTATTCCGCCGCCTGTTCGGGCGTTATTTTTGCCAAATTTTCGATTTGCGGGCATTTCGTCCCGTCTTGGTACAACTTATCCATTTTTCTTTTTGCGTGTCTTTACGGGCTTGGAAATGGCCTTTTTCGCGGGCCGTCCTCTTTTCTTGGCCGGTTGTGCTATTTCGGCGGCTTTCCGTGCCGGTTTCGGGGTTTTCTGTTCGATTTCCGGCCGATTGTGTGCGCAATCCACGAAATTTTGTACGATTCCGCCCCGAAAATGGTCGCATTGCGTACACTCTTTCGAACCTACCTTGCGCCCGGGGTAATGCGGGCAAACAGGCGTTACGACAACAAAGATTCGGTCCATTATTCAAATTCCACAATTTCGGGTTCTTTGTCAAACCATCGGGCCGCGTCCATCCCTTTTTCCCGGGTCGAAAAAATCGCTTTGTGCTTTTGGGATGAAGCCCAATAATACAATATCAACTTTCCCGTTTCTTTGTTCCTCAAACCGAACAATTTTTGGTATTCGCTTATTCTCATTTCTTTACCCTTTTGAAATTAACCCAATATCTGGTTTTTGCAAACAACAAACACGGCGACATCGTACATTGACATTTCCTTAACAAATCGCATTCGTTGCACCCATCAGCAACAGAACAAGACAAATGCCGAATGGCCCTATATTCAACACCGTTTATCGTAATTCCGTTTTTCATACTCAAAACAATTTTTGGTATTCGCGTTCCGGCAAATTGGCCTTTACCAATTTCGGTTCATTGACCAACGCCCAACGGCCGAAATGCAACAACAACAGGGCGTCCGCGTTCCACAACGTCACATTGACGCCCGGGTACAATTGCGCGGCCGTTTCCCTGTACCGGCGTTTCCGGTCGGCCTTTTCTTCGTGTTGGCCACGAACCCGCAATTTCAATTTGGTTTGCCACGAAAGCGGATGAACCAATACATACGGAATCCCGGACGTTTCGATTAGGGCTTTAAGATGTTCGAAATTAGCCATCATCTTTTGAACCCGGTACAACTTTCCCATCGCGGCCCGGTCGCCCTGTACAACCACGTCGTCCGGGCGGACCGACAATTTTTCCAAAAAGACAATCGGTTTGAAATTGTCTTTGTAATACGTGAAGAAATCCCGCAATTCGGTAATGTCTTTCGGCATCTTCAACGCCTTTGTGTTGTGGCCGGGAATGAACACGGCGATTCCGCCGCCGCTTCCCGGGTCCACGCCAATAACGCAATTTATTTTAATCTTTTGTTCCATACTCTTTTTTGTGTAATCGTTGGGCCTTTTGAACAGTACGCCAATTTTGATATAACAGGCAATCCCGGCCAAACGGGCCATTGTATTTCGTGCAAATTATACCCGCGTAAACGTCGTGTAACGTGTAAAAGTATTTGTCCGGCCGTGGCATACGCCGGTATTGCTTTTCGCCATACTTGCACGTCGTACACGGTTTTTCCATTATTCGAATTTGATGTAATCGGTTATGTTTATTTCCTGTTCGGCCATCCGTCGGAATGTGGCGGCCAACGCCTTGCGCCGGGCCAACACGAACGAACCGTGTTCCAATTCCGGGTCGTCGGTTCCCGATTCCTTTAACCGGCGCACGTCGCCGACATATCCGCGCCGGGCGTAATCGTTGATTGTCCGTTGCCATATTTCTTTTTGGTCGGCCAACGTAATTTCGATTTTGTCAGCAAGTCCAACGGCGGCCAATTCGTCGTAATACAACATTTCGGCAATTGGCGACATTTCGGGCAACCGGCCGTTTTCCTTGAACGATTCGAACGCGTTGATACATCCTTTCCGGGTTTCGTTCCGGTAATACCTATCTTTGGCCGGGTCCCGCTTGGGTTCCTCTTTCGGGACCGCTTCGTTTGCTTTCCTCAATACCCACGCCCGGCGGCCTTTGTACGCGTTCAAAATCTTGCATACGTATTCGGCGTTGAATTGTTGGTAATGGTTCCGGTCGGGTTGACCATCGCGCCCACGCGGCAAGAAATCGTCCAATTCGCCCGTTATTGACATTTCAAAGGCCATCCGGAAATCCTTTAACGACAACCCGGCGTAATACCGTTTCAGTATTTCGGCGGTCCGGATAACCAAATATTGGCGGTCGCTTTCATCCGGGGACCTGTACCCAACATCTTTGCAAATCCAT
>JAFXGD010000027.1 GCA_017513285.1 Alphaproteobacteria bacterium | reverse complement strand
TATCTTGTTTTGCAAGGCTCACGCAGTTTGGTAATTTTGCGGATATCTTCATCCGGATTTCTATCAATGTACTCATAGAATGAGTTTGGAGATTTTACAGCCCACTCCATCTGGAATTCGAACAGACTGCCCAGAGGACTTGTTGGTGTTACCTGTTCTGTCTTTTCTGCCTTGTCTGTTTTTTCTGGGGCGAAACACTTGTAAAGCACATACCCCATCCCCCCAATAGCTGCTGACGCAAGCAAAGTCACAGACACAGCAAATAAAGCCCGGACAACAGGAGCTACATCAACTTCATACTCGTCATAAGCATCGTATTTTTGACGTTCTTCATTCATTTTTTTTGCCGCCCAATATGCAGGCCATGGATTCGGTACAGGCATTTTGATTTTCCTTTATCGTGTCTTGTAGTGGTCGCAGTATTTAACAATTTCATGTGCCACTTCAATCGCTTGTCGTGCCAGATATACATATTCGGCACCCAGTTTATAAGGCACAGGCCTGCGGGTATAAAATGTTTGACCGTTTTTGCCACGGTATTGTCTGATTATTTTGCCATCAATGGTTGGATAAATCCAGTGTACAAAAGGGTGGCATTCACGATGATCTGAATAACGAAAGCCAAATTTACAATGCTTGTCACAGCCATCACAAATTGTTTCATCGGGTACATTATGCAAATTGGTTTCGTTTTCCTGAGTAAATGACATTTGATTTTCCTTTATCGTGTCTTGTAATGGTCGCAGTATTTAACAATTTCTTGTGCCAGTTCAATTGCCTGTCGTGCCGGATATACATATTCCGCACCCAGTTTATAAGGCACAGTCCTGCGGGTATAAAATGTTTGACCGTTTTTGCCACGGTATTGTCTGATTATTTTTCCATCAATGGTTGGATAAATCCAGTGTACAAAAGGGTGGCATTCGCGATGATCTAAATAACGAAAGCCAAGTTTACAACGCTTGTCACAGCCATCACAAATTGTTTCATTGGGTACATTATGCAAACTTGTTTTGTTTTCCTGTGTAAATGACATTTTGGTTTCCTTTATCGTGTTTTCATACGCAAAGTTGCAATTTTATATTCTATTGTTTCTTTTTGATCCAGGTCACGTTTTTCCGCCAAGTCAATAAGGTTGAAAAATAATGGCGCACGCAGACGTGTAAATACAGAAATTGGATTCAGGCGTGAACGTGTCATCGCACGACCAACGTTATATTTTGTTTGGGCAAAAAGAGTACCATGTTCATCCGCTATACTGATAGACCCCGTGTTGTAATTCCACTTATCATAATCGCCATCCCATTCACGACCACCATGTGGGGCGTAAAGTTCCAGAGATAAACCACCTTTTTTGAAAGTATAGCTTGTAGAATACGAATTGTGGGATTTTGAGCCCTGGATTGTTTTATCGTTGATGATTGTTTTTGCGATATCATAAACTTGACTGATTGTATGTTTTGACATATTATTTTTCCTTTGTTATCGTGTTTTATAGTGGTCGCATAGTTTGGCGATTTTGCCAGCCAATAATTTAGCGTCTTTTTCATGTTGAAAAAGTTTGGTTATAATAACCTCTACACAGGTGGACTGACTTTTATGATTCTCGTCAATATAGTGCGATATTTTTTGCCCACCAATTGTTGGATAAATATGACATCTCCATGGGCAATACAGATAATTTAATACGCACTGGTCTTCGCATCCATCGCATCTGTCCCTAGACAAAACATTGACATGTGCCAGGCCTGGTTTTGTATTTATTAGTTTTTCCTGTGTAAATGACATTTTGATTCCTTTTATTTTGTTTTTATGCTCGGTGGTAAGTTCTACTCTGGCGGGGGGGGTACGGTGGTAAGCCCCCCCCAAGATTTTAGAGCATAATTACGTATTCTCTGACCACCCCGGCCTGCGGCCACCCCTCCGATGGAGGGGAACTGTTATCGTGTCTTGTAATGGTCGCACAAATAAGAAATTAGTTGCGCCTCTTTTAACATGTCTTCGGCAATATGCGCCATAGTTTCAACATTCATCTTTTTTGGCACCCCATCCAGTATGACAATATTGTCCATAACAAGAAAGCCCGGTTTAACAGTTATGCCAATACTGTTCAAGTATGATTTTATGGCATTTCCACCCAGTGTTGGATATACGCATTGTTTGGATACCAGTTTTCCTTCGTGCATGACCTTTGATTCTTCATATTTAACACCAAATTCGCAGTGTTTTTCACAACCCTGACACTTGCGGACTTTTATTCTTTTTTCTTGTGTAAATGACATTTCATATCCTTTTATCGTGTTTTGTAATGGTCGCAGTATCTTGCGATTTTACCAGCAAATGATTTGGTACATAATTCTTGTTGGAACGTCTGCTGAGGGGTACGGTTCTTTTTGACATCGTCACCAGCAAAGATGCGTATGTTTCTTTCGTTTCTAAAATTGGCTATGATTTCACCGGCAATGGTCGGGTAAATATAGTGTCCTTGACTGACATACACATAACCTAATTCACACTGCTTGTCACAACCATCACACCTGTCCCCAGGGGAAACATATACCTGAAGCCGTTTTGGATCGATTTTTTTTGGATGGTTTTGTGTAAACGCCATTTTTATTACCCTTTATACTTTAATTCTGTTATGAACTTAGCACAAATATGCAGTATTGCAAGTGCAATAAAAAACTTGCCTTTGTAAATATTTTGGGCAAAATATAGGCATGAACAAAGTAAAATTACCAGAATTATTGGCGCCGGCGGGAACGTTGGACGCTTTTAAAACCGCCATTTTATACGGCGCAGATGCAATTTATGCCGGACTGCCCGGGTTTTCAATGCGGGCCCGTGCCAAAATAAATGTCGAAGAAGTCAAACAGGGAATCGAATTGGCGCATGCGGCGGGTAAAAAAGTGTACTTGGCATTCAATCTGTTTGCGCATGATCATGAATACGAAAACATGCCACGTGTCGCAGAAGTGATACGGTATTTAATGCCAGATGCACTGATTGTGTCGGACGCAGGTATCATGATGTGGGTGCGTGAAAATTTCCCAGATATGCCAATCCATATTTCAACCCAGGCAAATATATGTTCGGCAAAAACTGTTAAATTCTGGCAAAATGCGGGCGCAAAACTGTGCGTGTTGGCACGTGAAGTGTCACATAACGAATTTAAGCACATTCGTGCAGAATGCCCAGATATAGGTTTAGAAATATTTGTGCATGGCGCAATGTGTATGTCTTATTCGGGACGGTGTTTGTTATCAAACTTTGTGACCGGACGACCCGCAAATCGGGGGGCGTGTGCGCAACTGTGCCGGTGGAATTATGATGTTATTCTGCGTGAACGTGAAAGCGGTTTGGAAATGCCAATCTGTGAAGATGAACGGGGCGCATATATCATGAATTCCAAAGACCTGTGCCTGATGCCCAGATTGGCCGAAGTTATCCAAGCACAACCAGACAGCCTGAAAATAGAAGGCAGAAATCGCAGCGAATACTATGTGGGCAGTGTTGTACACGCATACAGATGTGCGTTAGATGCATATGCGGCAAATCCAGAAGATTTTGACCCTGCCCCGTTTATGGATATGTTGAACAAAATGGAAACACGTGGATACACAACGGCGTTCTTTGATGGACCGGTGACGGCAGATGCACATAACTATGACACAACACGCAGCACGTCCGATTTCCATGCGGCAGGGGTTATTACAAAGGTGACCGATGAACATGTTGAATTTGAACTGCGTAACGAAACACGTGTGGGCGATGAAATAACATTTGTGTTGCCAATGTGCAAAGATATGCCAACAATTAAATTGCCACAAATTATCAACGCAAAAAACGGCGACAGCGTCGATAAAATGGCGGCGGGTATGGGCAACACCATCATAATACCAAAAAAATGGCTGGGGGCTGCGCCGTACGATAAATTCAAACCGTACGTTGTTGCATATAAGCACAAAAGATAAAAAAAATCCCCATTCCGGGGATTTTTTGGTATAATATCGTGGACAGAAAGGATTGATTATGGCAAAAACTATGTTCGATATTATTAAAAAGCAAAATGGGGAAACTTTTGCCAAGGCAATACGAAACTATGACAACGGGATTTTTGATATTCCGGATTTGGACAAAATCGTAAAGTATGCAGGTCGTGACGCAACACCTATTTTAACATACTTGACGTCGTTGAAGGGTGTGCAAATCGAAGAACATGGTGTGTACCAAGATCCAATCACACTGTTAAATCGGGCGGGATATGATGCGTATGTCGCAACATCTTTGAAGCAGCAAAATGCAATAAAAAAGTACTTTAAACACAATGAAGAATTATGTACTTTCCGTGACCCAAATCGTTTTAAAAATTATTTTATGATAAATGCAGTACGCAAAGATGTAGATAAAATCAAACGTGCCAGCAAACCACAACGTGAAGACGAATATGGAACGTCGGTAATATCAATCCAAATATTAAAATCAGGCGGATTTATCAGTATTAAAAACAGATATAATCATACCGTGCAATCGCCAGATAATACTTTTAATTCAAATCCGGATAATATTATCCCGGGATTAAGCGCATCTTTGAAACAATATTTTAATGTCGATTTTTCTGCACAAAAAGTGGAATTACCAAATGGATATGTGGTTATTAATGGACAAATCTGCAGATATAAAGCCGAAGTTGAAAATACATACTGTGCAGAAAATTTCTATGCCCGTGACGGTAAAATTTATGAAATAGACAAACGCACACAAATAATGTTGGGCCGGGGATTGCTGTTGGATTTAAAAAGTAAAACTATATTGGATGTAACTGTGTCCGATTATTCTGCTTTTACCATGGAATTTGGGCCACGTGAAAAATTTATACAAACGTTAAACGACGCAATCCAAGATAAAAAATTGCAGATTACAAAAAACCCATTGGGCGGATATGATATCGTTACCGATGGTACGCAAATATTAACCGTCGAAGATGGCGAATTCGTTAACATTAATTTGCCAGATGCGGATACAATCGACCTGGCACAGTTGAATAATTTGCGTGGCACATTGGATTTCAGCAATGTAAAAAATTTGTATCTGGCAAATTCCAATTTGGCCCAGGTT
>JAFXGD010000026.1 GCA_017513285.1 Alphaproteobacteria bacterium | reverse complement strand
TGTGCCGTGTCCTTTGGAATCCCACCATTCCTTGACGATTCCGGCAAGACATCCGACGATAAAACCAACCCAACAGCCAAGCAAAGACCCCAAAACAAGGGATATTGCCAAACCAACGAAGAAATGCTTGCGTTTGTCGGGCTGTTTTGTGGCTTCCTTGACGTTTCCCCATACGTCGATGATACTTTCCTTGATTTCGGCAACAAACGCCAAAATTCGGGCTTTTAATGGGGGATTCTCAAAGACTTCTTCACCTGACACAAAAACGGGCGGTTGCGTTTTGCCCGAAAGCACACCAAGCCACACTTTCCCGGTGAACAAAATCTTCAATCTTTCCTTGAATGTCGCTTTCCAACACGACACACATTGTTTGCCATCGTTCCACACGGGCAACGACTGACATTCACTTTCCGCCATCGTGGACGGTCTTTGCAATACCTTTGTGGACTGCACAAAATCAATTGGTTTCATTTTTTCGTCATTTTGCGATTTCATCGCAAAGATAAGGGGTGTATCACTATGAAACACCCCAAATCAAAAAAAGATAGCGACCAAAATTCAACATTTTACGCGAATCGGTAAGTTTGCGAACACCCAAGCAAGCAAGGCGGCATCCCTTGCATCCTGATTCGTGCGCCCTGTCAGCCCGGTGAACGATGCCAATTCTTCGTGTGTAATCTTGCGGTCTTTGCCTTTCCAGCACTTCACCAACGGGATGTGCTGCACAACCTCGATTCCATAATGCTTGCACATTTCGATGATTTTTCGCCCTGTTTCGTGGTTCGCGCCGACATCCTTTGCAATCTTTTCGGCGGACTTGCCTTGCGCCGTATGGAAACACGACTTTGCGTTCATCCACCCGGCTTCAACCACAACGACCAATGATTCGCCGGATTCGTCACGCACTTTCTTGGCGTGTTGCAAGTAGTCAAGCAACATCGGGAACGTCAGGTTGGTGACTTCTAATTGCCGCGTCTTTGGTTTCAGGAACGCGACCCCCGATTTTTCCTTGTCCGGGTCAATTCCAATGATATTGTCAAACTTCATCTTGCAATCTGTCTTTAAGTGAACGCATAAACTTCACCGCCGCCCGGATTTTGCGAAACGCCTTGACGGTATGCCATCGCAAGAAGCCCTTGACTTGGACGGCATATTGTTCGCCGAACTTGGTTGGAACGTAGTTCGGTGTCATATCGTCACCGAACACACATTCCATTTCTTCCACGGTGATTTCCTTTCTTACCCGGTATTCCATCAGAATGGCAAATCATCTTCACCGTTTTGCGGCGCGGGTGCTTGATGCTGTTGTGCATCCTGAACCGGGGCTTGCGATTCCGACTTGCCGCCGCAAAGGTTCACTTCGTTTGCATACATATTGACCGCGCATTGCACTTGGTTATTCTTGTCCAAGTATGCTTTCGGTACAAGGCGACCACGCAAGAACACCTTTGCGCCTTTTTTCAGGTACTGCAAAAGGTTTCCACCCTCACCATACCACAAAACAGACACCCAAACGGTGTTGTCGCTTCCATCCTTGCGCTTTTCCGAATGCGCAACGTTCATTGAAACATACTTCTTACCGCCGAACTCCTTAATTTCGGCATCGTTTCCAAGGTTTCCGATAACTTCCAATTGTAACATATCGATATTGTTTTAAGTTAATAATTCCCATCAAAGATGGTCTTGTTCAATCTCATTCCAAGAATCGCCATCAAAGGTGATTCGGTCGGTCGCAAGGTCAATCACACACTTGATGTCCCTTGACCACTTTTCCACATCGAAGAAATCCGAATAAAACGCGGTTTCATCCCTACAAATCACGACATAACGCATATTTTCCACATTCTTTTGTTATGCAATTGCATTGCATTTGCTTTTAATATGCTTTGTTGTGACGGATTGGACGGGTCGCGTTGTATCGCATTTTCTGTTCAACGTGCCAAGGTAACCCGACCGAAAGGGATTCCGCCCAATTCCTGACGTATTCAACGCCAAATTGGATGCGCTTTTCGATGCCGATTGCATCACGGGCAAGACCCTTGCACAATGCAAATGCGTTTTCCGCAAAGTTGAACTTGTCGAATGCCCTGTGGTAACGGCAAGGATTCATCTTGTCGAAATCCACACCCAACGCGCCGGCAAGGTCAAAAAGACGAATGGCAACGTCCGCAAGTTCATCTTCCAAGCTGTCTTTCACGTGACGTTCAAAGTTTTCTTCAAAGGAAATACGGTTGTCGTACTTCACAAACGCATCCATATCGGCGTGGTTGCCCTTTCTGTCGGCTTCAACCAATTCGCCAACCTCGGTGATAATAAGCATCAAGCAATGTTCGTTACTCAACCGATTATCCCAAAAGCCGTGTGCAACGGCGTTGGAATGCGCCTTATTCGCTAAATCATTAAAGTTCATTTTCCCAAAATTTAAGTGTTATACATTACCCGGTTTTTATTATCAATCGATAACTTCAAAATCTATTTTCCGAACCTTGTTTTCCAAGACACGCAAACAAAGGTCAATTTGCTTCGTGTCCTGAATCTTGAACCCGGCGGGCAAGTAAGCATCCAACAGGGTTTCAAGTTTCAACATATTCGGGTTTGTTATTGATGTGCTTTGTCCCATCTTGGCGGCAATCACACCGTCCATCTTCTTGTTGTGGCTTTTCAGAAAACGAACCATCAGGACACCACACCACGCATCGGTGCGCATTTCGTTGTATGGCATTTCGGGGTGTTCCCTCTTTATCGCCCCGTTCACCTGAAACCAAAGAATAGTGAAATCGCGCTTGTATTCCTCAATGAACGCCAAAGACTGCCTTTCCACGTTGTTGATGTGCGCAATGTCCAAGTCCTTTTTCAGCTCGTCAATATACCTTGTTCGGACTTCCTTAATGGTTCGCCCCAACTTCTTGACTTCCTGAATGCGGTTATCGGCGCAAAACTTCATCACCTTTTCAGCATACCACCACGCAATCCGGGATATGACAAGCGGGACAAATGCAATCATCATATTTTCGTCCCAAGTGAACGTTTCAAGCATTTTTTGCGTGTCGCTTTGCACTTGCTTACGGAATCGCGCTTCGTTCATTACAGGCGGCAAGAAACCCTTTTCGGCGATGGTTTCAAACATCCGTCGTTCCGCCGCTTCCAATTCCTCGATTGAAATGTTCTTTTCCATCGATAGACGAAGCAATGTCGCATCGTGGACGGTTGGTTTCGGCTTGGGCTGTTCCTGTGTCTGTGGTTTCGGCGGTTCTGCAACCGGGACATCACCCCGGCACACGGATTCACCCTTTGAGAAATCCAAGATTTCGGGTTGTTCGACCTTTGGCACAAAGAATTGGCATTGCTTGCCCTGTACTGCATCAAAGGTTCGTTGGTTCACCTCGATTTCATCCATCTGTTGCCCCTCGATTTGCTGTTGCACCGCGCATCGATATTGCGGCATTCGTCCCAATCTTTGGTTGTAGGTCACCGACTTTTTGCATCTGTTGCAATTATCGTTTTGCCACACATAAAGGTCGAAAGCACTTTTGAAACATTGTTGCGTTGTCGTTTTCATATCCTTATGCCTTGGTCACGATGTCAAAAATTGCTTTTGTCAAGTCGATGTCATACATCGCGTTGTGTAATGCGTCGTCCGTCACCTCGATGCCAAGGGTCTTGGCAACTGTGGACAGCTTGAAATTTTCCATTTCAGGACGACGGGTGACAAGGTACGCGGACGCAAGAACCATAACGTCGATACTATTCGACCAAAACCACGAACCAAAGTATTTGTCGCCGTTCTGCAAGAAGAACCCGCGCAAGAATTGGTTGTCAAACGCCGCGTTGTTATATCCCACCAAGAAGAACTTGTCTTTCTTGTCGTACTTGTTCACGTACTTTCCAAGCATCGCCACAAATTCGTCGTAAACTTGCGCCATCGGCGGGTATGCCATCACCTGTTCGCGTGTCACGTTGGCAACTTTCAAGGCTTCTTCTTCGATTATCGCCTTGGGGTTCGGCTGAACGTGAAAGTCGAATGATTCCATTTCCACACCATCAATCACGATTTTACCCGATATTTGATGAATACCGTTCTTTCCGGGGTTCACACCCGTTGTTTCCAAGTCGAAAAATAATAATTTCATATCAAATTTGTTTTATAGTAATACACTTTTTGCCAAAAAATCGGCGTTTATTTGTTAAGAATATCATTCACGTTGTTTGCCATTTCCCGGAACAGACTGTTATACCTGAAATCATCTTCATACTTGTTCAGCAAATGAAGAATGGTCGAATGATTCCGTTTCACATACTCCGAAATCTTGGTCAATTTCATTTTGCGTTTCCGGCATTGATAAACAAAAATCATCCGGGCAAAGAATCCGTCGCGCTTCTTTGACTTGGTGATGTACTCATTGAACTTCATTCCCGTAACTTCGTGGATTGCGTTTTGGATGCGCAACACTTCAAGACTATCGGACACGACGTTGGATTCAAACCACACGTCCTTTTCGGTACGCATCGCAATGTCGTATTCAATGGATGCGCCGACCGATTCCATCCAATTGTCCATCATATAAATTGCGTCGCAAGCGAACAGCAATTCAATATCACGGCACAAGTGTTTTTCCCACGATTCATTCTTATCAAGCCCATTTTTCAATGGGTTCACAACCTCGAAGTCCAATGCTTCAAGCAATTCTTCCGCGCCATTGAATCGTTGTTCCACTTCATCAGATGGCAACCCGGTAATCTTTCCCGAAATATAAATTTTCATTTTGGCAAATTGTGTTGATTGTTATGTAAAAACTTATTCACGAAATACACTTGCCCTTTGCCGGTCACTTTCGTTGTTGCGGACACGATTGTTTCGCCACTTGGCAACTGTATTGTTGTTTTCTTCATTTCAAATAATCCCATTTCAAGTGCCTTTTGCGTCGGTTGGTTGTATCGTTCACCGAACCGGCATAAATAGCCATTTTCACGCAACCATACGAAAAGGCGTTTTTCGCCGGTCGCAACACCATTTTGACAAATGATTTTTGCAAGCTCTCCAATCAGGATGGAATCTTGCGACGTTTCAACAGCCTGTGAAAACAAGACACGTGGCGCATCTTCCTGAATCTTCTTTTGCTGTTGCTCGATTTGTTCAGCCTGTGAAGCCGCAAGGCGCAATGCTTCCGCGAATGTCTGTGGGATTGCCGGGGTGGTCTGTTGCGCCACCTGACGAACAACCCGTTCCATTGCGTTGAACTGTTCAATGAACCCGACCTTGAATTGCATTGCCTTTGCGCCGGTCAATCCCATAGCAAGCAATGAAAATCCATCACGGTTCATCAGGAACATCGGTTGAACCAAACCGCGTGTGTCCGTGTATGTGGTTTCGTGAAACCACTTTGAAGCGGCTAAATTTTGAGCCAATAAATTGCGAATCGACTTCAAAATGTTTTTGTGCTGTTTCTCAAACACTTTCGCCACCTTGACGGAATCTGTCACGG
>JAFXGD010000025.1 GCA_017513285.1 Alphaproteobacteria bacterium | reverse complement strand
TTGCGGGTGTGGCGGCGGATGTGCCGTCAACAGGTACGGACACAACTGTGTCTGAATAAAGATAATCGCCCGCATGGGCGATTTTTTTATATTGTAATTTCGTGTTCGGCATAATTTGCCAATATATGTCATGTGTCACGTATTTTATTGATGTTGTTTTTATTTGCAATGGCATAAATATGGTTTATAATCAATCCCGTGCGAAGATGAAATTGTTCTTTTGTGCGCCTGGTATCAGGGTGCAGAAACGAATAATTTTTCTTCGCAGGATAGAAAAAAACTAAATAAAATGGAGAAGAAAATGGTATTTGGTTTATTTAAAAAAGATGCGAAATTAAACAATCCTGTGGTTGTTGAAATTCCGTATGGTGATACGACACTGCGTTTGGAAACGGGTCGTATGGCAAAGCAGGCAAACGGTTCTGTTTTGGCAACATTGGGTGAAACAATGGTATTGGCGACTGTCTGTGCCGAAAAAGCAGCGGTCGAAGGTCAAGATTTCTTTCCTTTGACGGTTGATTATCAAGAAAAATTTGCATCTGCGGGTCGCATTCCGGGTTCCCGTGATCGTCGTGAAGGCAAAGCGTCCACCGCAGAAACATTGACGGCGCGTTTGATTGATCGTCCAATTCGCCCTTTGTTCCCAGAAACATTCAAAAACAAAGTCCAAATTATTGCCCAGGTTTTCTCTTATGACAAAGTGAATCAACCTGATATTTTGGCGATGATTGCATCGTCTGCGGCATTGGCGTTATCCGGTGTTCCTTTCCAAGGTCCAATTGGTGCGGCCCGTGTTGGTTACATGGACGGTAAATATATCTTGAACCCATCGAAAAAAGCGGTCGAAGAATCCGAAATGGATTTGGTTGTTGCTGCGACCAAAGACGGCGTATTGATGGTTGAATCCGAAATTGGCGAATTGGACGAAGCGACCGTATTGGGTGCTGTTAAATTTGGTTTTGATGCACAACAGGCGGTTATTGCGGCGATTAATGAATTGGCCGAACGTGCGGGCAAAGAACGTTGGGAAACACCTGAAAAAACGGCTGAGCAGTTGACAATGGAATCTGATTTTGAACAATTTGCCGGTCAAATTGAAGATGCGTTGCAAATCAAAGAAAAATTGGTCCGTTTGGAAACTTTGTCTGAAATTCATTCTGCGGCCAAAGCACGTATCCCTGAATTATTCCCCGACAGCGAACGTGCCGCATCTACATTGGAATCTTGGGCGGATGAAGTGATTGAAAACCTGACTGCACGTATTATGCGTGGCAACATTTTGGCGGGCAAACCCCGTATCGACGGTCGTGACAACAAAACGGTTCGTCCAATTGAAATTGAATTGGGTGTATTGCCACGTGCGCATGGTTCCGCATTGTTTACCCGTGGCGAAACCCAGGCTTTGGTATCGTTAACATTGGGTGGCGGCAAAGACGCATTGCCAATTGAATCTTTGGACGGTGCCGAAGAACGTGATTTCATTTTGAACTATAACTTCCCAGGTTATTCTGTTGGTGAAGCCAAAGGTTTAAAGTCGCCGGGTCGTCGTGAAATTGGTCACGGTAATTTGGCATGGCGTGCGGTTCATCCAATGGTTCCGACACGTTCTGAATTTGACTATGTTATTCGCATTGTCTCTGACATTTTGGAATCGAACGGTTCTTCGTCTATGGCGACCACATGCGGTGCGACCTTGGCAATGATGGACGGCGGTGTTCCAATGAAACGTCCGGTTGCGGGTATTGCCATGGGCTTGATAAAAGAAGGTGACGATTACGCAATCTTGACGGATATCTTGGGTGATGAAGACCACTTGGGCGACATGGACTTTAAAGTGACCGGTACCGACCAAGGCGTCACAGCATTACAGATGGATATTAAAATCACATCTATCACGTTTGAAATTATGGAACGTGCGCTGGCCCAGGCAAAAGATGGTCGTATGCACATCTTGGGCAAGATTGAAAAAGCAATCAAAAAGCCACGTGAAAAAGTATCTGAATATGCGCCTCAGGCATATATGATGAAAATCAATCCGGACAAAGTTCGTGAAGTTATCGGCAAAGGTGGCAGTGTTATCCAAGCCTTGGTTCGTGAAACAAACACGATTATTGATTTGGAAGACGATGGTACCGTTAAAATCATGGCGGTTTCCAAAGAAGATGCGGACAATGCAATTGCACGTATCAAAGACATCGTTGCCGAACCTGAGGTTGGACAAATCTATAAAGGCACCGTATCTGGCATGAAAGAATTCGGTCTGTTTGTAAAAATCATGAACGGGTTCGAAGCGATGGTGCATATTTCTGAAATCACCGGCGAACGCTTGGCAAAAATCGAAGATGCCGGCATCAAAGAAGGTGATACGGTATATGTTCGTTACTTGGGTGCCGACAAACGTGGTAAAACCCGCATGTCCATGGTTGGTATTGACCAAAAGACAGGCGCAGAAATCAAACGTTAAGGATTTTTGATGAAACCGGAACAGTTAAATTGGACGGACAAAGATTGGGCGGCGCACCTGGGGTGTGTCGTCCAAGACGTTCCAAAGTTCAAACATTATTTAGAGCAGAATTTTTGGTTGGGAATCTGGCAAGAACGTGATACGAAACTGAAATATGCGGAAATTCAGGTGCGTCATGACACACCATCTGGCAATATTCGTTATGTGCCAATGGCAACATCGCGTGGCTTTAATATATCGTTGGATGATATGGTTCAATATACAAACAACGAATTTATCCCATCGCTGGAATTAAAACCCGCCGTTGCAGGTTTGCGTGGTGTTCCGCCAAAAATTTTGCAAATGTTGCACATTGAACAAAACAAAAAAGAGAGATAAAAAATGGATATGGAATCATTAATGGCCCAAGCAGCCGAATTGCAAAACAAAGTCACGGCGGCCCAAGAACAATTGGCCCAAACAACCGTCAAAGGTATTGCCGGCAATGGCGAATGTATTGTTGATTTGTCGGGCAAATATGATGTATTGCGTATTGTGATTAATCCCGATGTTTTGTCCCGTGGTGCGGATGCGGTTGCGTCTGTGGTCATGGCGGCATATGCGGATGCGAAATCCAAAGCCGACGTTATTATTGACCAAGTAATGGGTGCGGCGACGGCGGGTGTGTCATTGCCGTAATTTTTATGTTGTTGTGAATACCGTCCGTCTGGGCGGTGTTTTTTTATTGTTTATTGCTTTTTTTGCTTTCCCCGTCGCCTGATTTATGTTAAAATAAATACAAAAAATAATGGAGTCAGGGGATGTCATTCTTCAAAAATACAGTCAGTTTATTATCAATAATGTGCGTGGTTCCTGTGGCATATGCGGCGACCGCCCGCCCCAGTATACTTGGTGGTGCGGTTGGTGTTTCGGCGACCGGTAATGTTCGTCGTATGCCGACCATGACGGCGGTTATTAATAATTCGTCGACTGTATCGACGGGTACGACGAACAATTCGTCGCTGTTAAACAATGCCGAATGCATCGATGCATATTCTGCATGTATCAAAGGTGCGGATGCCTGTGGCCCAAATTTCGAAGAATGCACGAACAAAGTTTTATTCCACGCCCAAATGCCGGACTGTTTATCGACCTTGGCGCAATGCAATGCTTCGGGCATTAATGATTTGTTTGGAACATCTGCGGTTAATGCGCTGGCATCTGGTGCGACGACAAACTCTTATGGTGAAGTGACCGATTACATGTACCCATTGGACGGCAGTGTTTTGGGTCAAATGATAACGGCGGCATCGATTGCGAACAAATACGACACCCAAACATGTGTTAAACGTTATTCGTCGTGTCTGCGCAAAGACAGTGTTTGTGGTGATGATTTTGAATTATGCACAACGCCAAATGAATTCAAGAAACAATATGTATTTTGTGCATCAACATTGGCACGTTGTCAAAGTGCCGGTTTAATGGAATTATTTGGCACGGCATCTGCGAATCCGACCCCCACTGCGACCAGTCGCATTGGCATGATGATAGAAGAGGGGGCATCTTTGGCGGCGGTTAATGCGGTGTCCACTTGTTATAAAGTGACCGACCAATGCATATTGAATGCATGTGCGGAAAATCCATATATGTGTTATGACGGTGCGACGGCGTCCGAACAAACGATTGCGAAAAATGTTGTTGATGGTGTTGTGCCGGAATCGGATTCTACGATTGATGTTGAACCGGTTAAAAATGGTGTACGCAAACACGTTCGTGGATATTGTGCGGAAACGATTGGTACAAACAAATATTGCTTTGCGACATTCCTGACAAATGGTCTGATGCCAACGTCGTCCCAAATTTTGAATGAAGACAATCAATCCGAAGTATTCGATATGGCATACGAAGCCCGCATGAATTCTGCGATGCGTTCCAAAGTCCAAGATATGATAAATGACTTTGATGAACGTGCGAAATCTAAGTGTGTGAACACATTCAAAACATGTGCGATGCGCACATGTGGCGATGGTTCTGGTGCGGCATGTTACTCATTGGTATTTGGTCACGAAACGGAAAAGTCAATCAACAATGAATCTGTCTATGGCCAGATTAAGAATGGCTGTTCGGCGATTGTGAACACGGACCCGAACTGTGTTTATGCGGCGCAACACGCAAATGCGGCCGGCCTGTATAATTATCAGTTTTCAAAACAAGATGCATTTACAATCTTGTTCCCAGAATATCAGAACGGCACAGAATCCGACCCATTAAGCATTGTTGCCGATTTGAATGCGACATTATCAACGTCATATAACGAAGCGGCGGTTGCCCAAATGCGCAAAGAATGTCAAAATGTTGCGACGGGCTGTGTTAAATCGATGTGTGGCGATGATTATGAAAATTGTTATCGTCGTCGTTCGGATATCTTCTCGACGTTGACGAATACGAATGATTCGGCCTTTAACAAATCCATGAACAAAGTAAATGGTGTATTGGATTACACGATTATTTTGGGTATGTGCATGGATACGGTCAAGAATTCCGCAGCGTGTTCGGAACACTTGGCGATTGAAACGGCCAAATACAAGATTACAAATGAAATGGATAAATCCGAATGGGGTGGTGCATCATCTGTTCGTTCGGGTTGGATTGATGCGGGTGGTGGCATAAATATGGAAGCCGACACAACCGAAATCCAACAAACGGATTCCGAAGGCAACGAATTGTGCTATGACAAATGTGGTGCCATTGGTATCTGTGGTGATATGTCGGGCCGTGATTGTGGTTCATTTGACGAACCTGCGATGGTGTCATTTACGACATATGCCCAATCCCAGGCGGCAAATACATTATTCCGTGACTTGATATATGATATGGAGATTGAAGCCCAAGGCCAATATAACGCCAAATTGACCCAACAGATGAATGAATGTATGAATGCGAATTCAATGGGTGGCGTTGTGGGTAAAAATGACATGGGGTCATCGTATTTGTGGGTTAAATTGCGCAACAATAAAATCCCATCGGATTATAACATGCATGGTATTCCTGCATCTTCGATGTTGGCCAGTAATGAAATCTATGGTTCATTCTGCCGTGTGCGTGTTGGCTTGCATTCATCCGACCCGGATATTCAGGCTGTCTTGTCCCGTGGCAATTCATGGAACTATGCATACTTTGCATTGGGTGATGGATTTACATGTGGGTCATGGATACCGTCAACAGAATTGGAAACATTGGCCACCGCCGCCGCCAAAGAAGCGGTCGCCGAACAAGAAAAGAAGCAAAAATCCGTTCGTATAATCACGACCATATTGGGCGGTGCATCATCTGCGGTTGGTGGTGGATTCATGGGGCAAAAACTGGCCGAAAATGGGTTGGATGCATTCAACAAGGCGGGTGGCAGAACTAATCGCCAAGAAACTTATTGCGATACATTGGAACGCGCAAAAACGTCTTATCAGACTGCTGCCAAACACATATTGGACAGGGGCAGTGTGAAAGTAAACGGACAATGTGAGACTGATAATGTTATGTCGATGTATGCAATAATTCAAGAGTCGTCCAGACTTACACCAGATCAATGTGCAGCAGTACAAAATTTGATTGCAGAACAAGGAATATCTAATATAGCCTTAGATTGTGATGTATCCGATAAAGATACAATATATAGCCCTGACTCTACAATCGACACTGCTGCAAAAGCGGTATTAAGAAGCTTGATGGCGAACTGTCAATGTGACGAATCAGAAAAACACAAAGGGTCCAACGGTTGGACACGTGGTGGTGGCGCCGCATTGGGTGCGATTGGATTGGGTGCGGCCGGAACATTGGCGACGTACTATATCACCAAAGCAGCCCAGGATGCAAACTTGACCGCTGCCGAGCAGGCCGCCTATGACGAATTCATGGAATCTGTTGGTTCCAAGATACGATGTGTAATTGGCCCTGACGAGGTTGGTTCATTCGGTCAATTCATACCGACGTCTTTTGAATAGAAATACCTTTGGTATCCAAAATCCCCCACCCGGGGGATTTTTTTCTTTCCCCTTTGCCCGCACACTACCCCCCCCCACACACATTGTCATCCCGTGGCTTGACCACGGGATCCAGGTAGTGCAAATAAAAAAACTTCCCAGACCCTGTTCCTGCCTACGCAGGAATGACAAGTTTTTGTAAACACCAAACTTTCCTCGCACTCTCATTTTGTCATTCCGGGGCTTGACCCCGGGATCCAGGTAGTGCCTTATAACAAATTATTCAAATCATCATACAAATCCCGCCATTCGGGATTAAATTTCTCTATCAAATCTTTTTTCCAATTTCTCTTCCATTCTTTTAAACGCTTTTCATGCCTTATTGCTTGTTTTACATCCTCAAAGCGTTCAAAATACAC
>JAFXGD010000024.1 GCA_017513285.1 Alphaproteobacteria bacterium | reverse complement strand
CCCTCCGCTGCTACCAAAATTCAAACCGCCCGTGTGGCGGTTGTTTTTTGTATTATGACCTGGGTCCCGTGGTCAAGCCACGGGATGACATAGAAAATAGAAACACCGCCAGAATGGGCGGTGTGGTTGTTTTGTTGTTTCTATCGTGTCTTGTAATGGTCGCACAGGCGGGCGATTTCGCGGGCCCTTATTATTACCTCTTCGATATTGGCTGTCTCGTTAAAGCCAATATTATATTTAATCGCATCTGTTTTAAAGCCGTTCTCATTGATGTATGTTTCAATTTTTTTACCGTCTATTGTTGGGTAAAAGGCACGGGCAATACCAGATTCTTTTTCTGCTGTAACATAGTATAATTTGCAATGTTTTTCACAACCATCACATCTGTTTGTGTTTACTAGTGTTTCCTGCGTAAATGACATTTAATGTCTCCTTTATTTTGGATTTTTGTATTTTTTCATAAGATTTATAGCATAAAAATACAGATTTGCAAGTGTAACGCGGCGAAACCGTTGCGATTTGGAAAGGGGCCCGCACACGAAGTGTGTGGGAATACACAATCGACTGCGCGCTATCCTACTTCGCCACTTTGTAGCTTCGTAGGACAGGCCAAGTTTCGGCCGGATTTCCGGCTTTTTTTATTTCTGGTTTGCTTTAAGTCTGTAAATCATATTAAACAATTGTGCGGTATTGTCGGTGGTTGAAATTTGCCCCAACATGCGCTTTTCGGCAATATTTACAATCTTAAAGAACTTTGGCGACTGAATGCGTGTAAAAAAGCGTTTCATATCGCATTGTGTTTTATCCAATGCACTGCCGACTTCATGTTCGGTTATGTATTCGGTTAATGTGCGATTTCCATATCCATCACCTGATGCAGTACCGCGTTTTATGTTTATTTTGCCGTGGTGCTTTTCAATGTATTTTTCACGGCGTTTTTGTGGTGCTTTGGCTTCGGCAAAAATTGTTAAACAATATGGATAATCTGCCAAACCGTATTTAGTAAAAGTGTATCCTATATCCCCATTAAAACCAAATGTTGAAATTTGGACATCTTTGTCTGTGATAAATGCAGATGCAATATCGTAAATTTCCTGTTTCATTTTTTTGCTCCGTTTTTTCTGAATTTTAGAGTTTTTTATTTCTGTGGTATTGCGGTTTGTATTAACAGACCACGATATCCGTTAAGCAATGCGCCCAATTTTAGGCACGATTCCAATTCTGAACGTGTCAAGGTTGGCGTGTTTGTTCCCATATAAATGTTATTTGGGCGGATTATACGACCTGTTTTTTTATCACGAACAATCAATTTATGTACGGTTGCAGGTGTGAAATCGCCACCATTTTTGCCAACTGTACCCGATTGTACAGGTGTTAATTGTGGATTTGATATTAGCTGGCCGTTGATGATTGTGCCACCTTGTGTAGATTTTTTCTGGTTGCGCGTACTATCGTTTAATATTTGTAAGTGTTTTGGTGTTTCTGAATACGCATTTAAGTACAGATATGCGACCAATTCATATTTTTTAGACCAGCGCACATCATTGTCTATGGCTTTCTTGAAATCTTGTGCCAGTTGTTTGTCTGCCCGTTGTCTAGAATGACTTAATACGTCATAGGTGCTTTTAGTCGCAAAACTTAATTCGCCACCATATTGCAACTGGTTGTTGTCATAATTGTATATGATAAAGCATCCTTGGCTGGGGAACCAATTATTTAGCATATCATTTGTTAATATTTCCTTATTATATTTTTTGAACATGCGTAATATCCTTCTTTTAGTAAAAAATATATCACAAATATTGTGTTTGTCAATATTTTTTACAAAATGTGGTGTTTTTGTATTTAATCTGATTAACGCTTATGGAAAATTTTACATGTACCGGACATAGAAAATAGAAACACCGCCCGAATGGGCGGTGGAATTATCGTGTCTTATAATGGTCGCACATGTGGGCGATTTTGCCAGCATGTGTTTTAGAACTTTGTTTTTGTTGGGCTTTATATATTGTAAAGCGCAAAAATACGGATTTACAATCAGGGAAACAAAAGCCAAATTCGTCAATTTTTTTGTTGCGGATTTTGTCGGGCGTGATATGGTTGTGAAAAATTGTATCTGTTTATAAAAAGGGCTTTAATATGCGGGCAAAACGAACAGAAATTTATGTGTTGGCGTCTTTGGTGGCATCTTTGATGTCGATAGTTGGGGCATATGCACTGCAGATACAGCAGGTGCGTTTGGAATTAAACGACAAAGATGCAATGTTGTGGGTTGATAATGAATTCAGACGTAAAGAAAGAATAAAACAGTTAGAGAAAAAAGCAAAAATTTTGATGTTTGTTGGTATTGGATTGTTGGTCGGCCCGGTTGCGTATGAAGCGAAAATGGAGTGGGAAGAAATTAATGAAGAGGCACGCATTCGGGAATTAAAACGGCGCAGGTCACGCAGGTTAAAAACAAAATAATATCCCCCCCATTATGGGGGATTTTTTGTGGCGTGTAAAATATTGGGTTTACATTTTTGGGGTGGTGTGATAGAATTTTAACAGAATCCATAGGGATATGGGTTCGGGGCTGTCACAAGCCTACTATAGTCGGTGCAAAATTGTGTATGGCATCGTTATCCGATGTCATTCCTGTAGTTTTGTGTCGTTATTTATCCCTGACTTAATAATAAGTCGGGGAGCTGTTTGTTATACAACAGGGGCAACCCGAAAGCGACAGAATCAATACTATAGTGATTTGTGAACTCCCCGACCGCCAAAAATGTGGTGGTTTTTGTTTTTCAAAAAAAGGTGGGATGAATGAGAAGAGTTTTGTTTTTGTCGTTGATTTTTGGATTTGTTTTTGTAAGCGGTGCGTGGTGTATAGATGATCCAAATGATAAGAGTTTAGATGATAATTCCAAGATTGTTGCTGAAGATGATTTATCCAAATTTTCAGATGATAATTTCAAGATTGTTGCTGAAGATGATTTATCTAAATTTTCAGATGATAATTTCAAGATTGTTGCTGAAGATGATTTATCTAAATTTTCAGATGATAATTCCAAGATTGTTGCTGAAGATGATTTATCCAAATTTTCAGATGATAATTCCAAGATTGTTGCTGAAGATAATTTATCCAAATTTTCAGATGATAATTTTAAGATTGTTGCTGAAGATGATTTATCTAAATTTTCAGATGATAATTCCAAGATTGTTGCTGAAGATGATTTATCCAAATTTTCAGATGATAATTCCAAGATTGTTGCTGAAGATGATTTATCCAAATTTTCAGATGACAATTCCAAGATTGTTGAAGATGATTTATCCAAATTTTCAGATGATAATTCCAAGATTCTAGATGATCGTGGGGAGTGGGAGGATTTTTGTGCGGGCGTTGAACGCCCTGGATTTAATTGGATGAACGTAGTGACTGAAGAGTTTGATCCTTCTGCGCAAAATAAGCGGGAAGAAGTGTCAAAATGTCCTGTAATTTGTTATAAAGAGGATGATGAAGGAAATAGTATTTGGCATGTCTTGGTGCAGGGGGAAGGTGTGTATCGTTTTGGAGAATGGGTTGATGCATGTTTTAATTATTTTAGGTATAAATCAGATAGGGATGATGTTCTTGGAGACATGTTGAGTGTGGCGTTTTTGGATAAAAATAACGATGGAGAGACTGCGCTGGCCATAGCGGTACGACGTCAAAAATTTGTAGTCTATAATTCTATTTATGATAAGCTTAGGGCTATGGGTATAGGTGGGTATGAAAAATTAATTAAAGAGGCTGCTAAGGAAGCGGATTTGCCATATAAGTCTTTGTTGTATGCGTTTGAAAATGCAAAAGAATTGTCAAGGAGTGAAGTGCTTTCAGTCCGTAAGGGCAATGTTGAGGTTGAATATAACTATAGACGCCGCCCATATATAAACAAAGAGTCAGATGAAGATGACTGGTGGTATTTTTAGTTTATGATTTTGGTGGTGGCTTTGGATTTTTTAAAGTATCAAGGTACAATGTTTGTGGGAAATACTTGTTGACTTTTTTTATGGGCTTTTCATATAATGGCCATGTGTTTTATATAGATATATGGAAAGGGGTTTTTAGTATGCGTAAGTTTTTAATCGCATTGTTTGCGTTGCTGCCAATGTCTGTGATGGCAAATCCGGCATGCCCGGTGTGCACAATCGCAGTCGGGGCAGGGTTGGATATTGCACGTCGATTGGGCGTGCCGGACAGTATTGTTGGACTGTGGGCGGGGGCTTTGTTGACTTTGCTGGGGTATTGGATGTTGAAGTTCATGGACAAGAAAAATTGGAATTTTAAATTCCGTGACCCAATCGTCATCATTTTATCCGTTGCAATGATTGGCTTTGTGTATCTGGGGACGGTGGAATATAATCCGGTGTCTATTTGTGGTGCGCTGGTTATGGATCCGGTGCTGTTCGGTACATTGTGTGGCGCCGTAATCTTTGTTGGGACATCAAAACTGTATCAATGGATGAAAATGAAAAATGGTGGTCATGCGCATTTCCCATTTGAAAAAGTTGTGTTGCCTGTGGTGGCGTTGGCGTTGGCCAGTTGGGCAATGATTTGGTGTTTGTAAAAGAAAAAGGAAAAGTACGATGAAAAAAATAGAATCTGTTCAAGAGTTCGTAGAAAAATTAGATGCAGCAAAAAAAGTAAATCCAAAAGATTTGTCGTCTGACCAAGATTTAACAATTGGTATTATGAATCTGATTTCAATCGAAGAACATTTAATGTTTTCGGGCGCAAAAACCGGAAAAACAGAATTCTATGATTTGATAAACGAAGTGCGTGAGATGCGGAAAAATGCAATGCTGAAAATCATCCCATCGTACGAAGGTGAAGTGTGGTGCATTTCTAAACACTTGTTGGCGGCATCTATGCGTGTGTTCGAAGTTGGTACCAAGGCTTTGGCCGCAGGGGACAGCAAAACCGCATACGAATTATTCGACCAATCATATGAATTGTACTGTATGTTTTGGGGACTGAACATGGGGATGTTGACCGGTGAAAAGAAAGACGCGAAACCCACCAAAAAAGTCGCCCCCGCCAAAGCAGATTCCGCCCCCGTCGCCAAGGCCGAAGCCAAAAGTGGCATTGGAAAGTTGAAGAGTTGGGTTAGGAATGCCGTCAACTGCTGTATCGAATAAAAATAAATTAAATCTAATGGCATATCTAAAGCGGATTGGGGGTGTCTCATGTAGCATTTGTACACTACGACACCCCCAATCCGTTTATCTATACCATTATCTTTAATTTATTCCCACCGCAAGGGGGTGTGTGCGGCTCATGTAACTTCTGTACACTACGTTGTCGGGACCGTTCCGTATCTAAATCATTATCTTTAATTTATTCCCGCCGTGTACTTTGTTCTTGATTTTTGTTTGTCAGTCCGTATAATAAGTGCAGTTTATTGCCCTAATAGTCTAGTGGTAAAACACGTCCTTGGTAAGGACGAGTCGCAAGTCCGATTCTTGCTTAGGGCACCATCCGCTTTCGCTTACGCTGCAGCGAGATTGTTTTTTGAAAAAAAACAAGCGAAGATGGAGGGTTAGAGAAACGGATGTCTCGCTGTAATGAATTCGCTGAAGTCAATGACGAAAGCGATGAATGTAAGCGGACTTTTTTATGTTTTATGTGTACCTTTTACAAAGTGTTGAGAATCCAGAACATTTTTATGTCGGTTGTACTGCGGATTTAAAAAAAAGAATAAAACAGCATAATGCTGGTTGTTCGATACATACAAGCAAGTTTAAGCCTTGGAATCTGCGTGGGTATGTTGCATTTGATTCAGAAGAAAAGGCGCAAAAATTTGAAAAATATTTAAAAACTGGTAATGGACGAATTTTTCAAAAAAAATTTTTTTAACCAAACGGTTGATGTTTTTGGGTCGTGTGGATTTTTTGTTGATTTTGTAATTGTTTTACTTTAGAATCTGTGCGTTACAGTTATGAGTGTGTTGACGTGACTAACAACCATTGAGCAGTCATTGCTGTGAAAAAAAGTTATAAATCGGGGTGGCACCGCGCAGCCGTATTGACTTGCGCCCCTGAAATTTAATAATCATGTGGGTGCCAAAATTCCAAAACTGTTTTGCGCCCATTAATAAAAAAAAGGGACCAAAATGTTATCTTTGAAATCAAAGTACAGAACGCATACTTGTGGCGAATTAAATGCAGATAACGTCGGACAGGTTGTTACACTGTCGGGGTGGGTGCATCGTAAACGTGACCATGGGGCTTTGCTGTTCGTCGATTTGCGTGATAATTATGGAATTACACAAATCGTATTCGATGGCGGTGATGAAAAGTTGGAAAAAGTCAGACCGGAATCTGTTATCAAAGTAACAGGCACCGTTGTTGCACGTGATGTCGCCGCCGTTAATGATAAAATACCAACGGGTGCAATCGAAATCCAGGCACAAAATTTTGAAGTGTTGACTAATTGCGATGTGCTGCCATTCCAAGTGTTCGGCGATGATGATTCTGTGGCCGAAGATTTGCGTTTAAAATATAGATATATCGATTTGCGACGGGAATCTTTGCATAAAAATATTTTGTTCCGTAATCGTGTCATGAAATTTATTCGTGATAAAATGTGGGATATGGGTTTTTCAGAATTTCAAACACCGATATTGACCGCATCATCACCCGAAGGCGCACGTGACTTTATCGTCCCCAGTCGTAATCATCATGGAATGTTCTATGCGTTGCCACAGGCACCACAGCAGTTCAAGCAGTTTATTCAAATTTCGGGATTTGACAGATATTTTCAAATTGCGCCTTGTTTCCGTGATGAAGATTTGCGTGCAGACAGATTGTTGGAATTCTATCAATTGGATTTGGAAATGTCGTTCGTCGATTTGCCAGATATCCAAGCCGTTGGTAATACTTTGATGCCAATGATGATACGTGAATTTGTGCCCGGTGCGATTATTCATCCGGAAATCCCGCATATCCCATTTGATGAAGCAATGTTGAAATATGGTTCGGATAAACCGGATTTGCGTAATCCAATCATAATTCATGATGTGACCGATGTGTTCCGTGGGTCGGATTTTGGTATCTTTGCAAATGCAATCGAAAATGGTGCGGTGGTGCGTGCCATACCGGCGCCAAATTCATCGGATAAACCACGGTCTTGGTTCGATAAATTGGGTGAATACGCCGTCAAAGAATTAGGATTGGGTGGTTTGGGTTATGTTGTGTTTGCCGAAGAAGCAAAGGGGCCCGTTGCCAAAAAGTTAGATGAAGAACGTATCGCAAAGTTGCATGAAATCGCAGGCGATAATGCGTCTTTGTTCTTTGTGTGTGATGTGGAATCCGCCGCAGCCAAAGCCGCAGGAAAACTGCGTAACAAGTTGGGCGATGATTTGGGCTTAATCAATCCAAAAGAATTCCGTTTCTGTTGGATAGAAGAATTCCCATTCTTTGAAGAAGATGAAGAATCACCAACGGGTATTGCGTTTACGCATAATCCTTTCTCGTTCCCGATGGCGACGTTGGAAGAATTAAATACAAAAAATCCATTGGAAATCAAAGCTGCACAGTTTGATATGGTATTAAATGGTGCGGAAATTTGCAGTGGTGGATTGCGCAACTTTAACCCAGAGGTTATGTTAAAGTGCTTTGATATCACCGGGTATTCAGAAGACATTGTAAAAGAAAAATTCGGGGGTATGTATACTGCGTTCCAATAT
>JAFXGD010000023.1 GCA_017513285.1 Alphaproteobacteria bacterium | reverse complement strand
GATGGTGGTGAAACCAAAGAAAACGGCGCAGGCAGTATTTCAGAGTGCTATGCTAGTGTGGCTTGTACAGTAGATGGTGGCGGTACAGGTGCGCGGACATGTGCATATAATCCAGAAACCGGTCTGTATGATGATTGTGATGCGAAACATGCAACTGTCTGTAAGGCCGACGAATGCCCAACAGGTTTTGAATTAAATTCTGATGGGACGGCATGTGTTGCCAAGGTATATGACTGCGAGGCGGGTAAGTATTTTAACGGCGCAACGATGGTTGAATGTCCGGCGAATTCATACTGTGATGGAACGGGTACCGTAACGTTTGGCAGCGAAGGTTGCGTCACATCATGCCCAACCGAATATCCCAACTCGGTCGCCGGCGCCAACAGCGAAGGAATGTGTTATAAGAAAAAGACAAGGTGTTCTTGTATATCGGACTTGGCGTCGTGTGCGGAAAAATATGGCACCTTTGAAAATTTATGTTTTTTACAGTCTTCTCTTGTGTCCGCAGGAAAGTTTGATGGTGTAGTGTATGCAAATACAACAAAGTGTGTACCTGCGCCTGATGCGCCAGCTGGATATGGTTATTGTGCAGTTACGAATGTGGCCTGCCCTGCATATGCTTCTGCTCGTACTGGCATGTATTTTAAAGGGACTTTGGAAGATGGTTATTGTACAGAGTGTAATTTTGTTGGTGAGTATATGGGTGCGCCTGTTAATTTTGTCTATACGGCAAGTTTGATTAGCCCAAATGTCACCAATGGCGCCAAAGCTTGTTTTGCTGTTGTGGACTTGCCTTGTACACGGCCGGTGTGTCCTGGAGAAGGAGCAGAAAGTTGCACTTTTGATGGCAGTGCCACAGAGTTTGGCGGTGGGTATTTATACAATGATGGAACAAATATTCCAAAGCCTGGCAAAAAAACAGACTTCTTGTGTCCGGATGCAGATTGGACCTGTAAAGCAGGTTATGACAAAAACGCAAACGCAAACAACAACCCGTTGGACAGTGGTGTTTCACAGGCATGGGAGTTGTGTTTGCCACATATGTCAACAATTACGTTAAATTTAAATTATTCGGGCGCAGAAAACCAGACTGTTTATCAAACATATAATCGTGGTTGGTTTGATAATGTGTCCAATGCAGAGTCTGCAGTAAATACAGAAAGCGCCAGTCAGGTATCAGGTACAATTGTATCTGTTACACCGCCAACACGTCAGGGGTATACATTTGGTGGATACTATACCAAGCAATATGCAGTTGAAGCAGGATATGCAGAGGTTATTCCCGCAAATGGTGTGTTGCCGGCAAATACAACATTTACATCTGATGCGGTCGTGTATGCCAAATGGGTAAGTAAAGTTTACACCGTCACGTTAAATCACAATGGTGGGGCCAGTGATGTGGATGCCATATATCAAAAGTATGATATTGGGTGGTTCGATGATGCTGCTGCAGAAAAGAATGCAATCACCGAAATTGCAATTCCAACCAAGACGAATAGCGTGTTTATGGGCTATTTTGCAGACGGCGAAGAAAATGCCGTAATTACTGCTGATGGTGTGTTGCCTGCCAATAACACATTTGACAGCAATGTGACATTGACGGCACAGTGGTCCGATTGTCCAGATGCAGAATTTGGCGCAAATGTTGCAACCGCAGAATTGGATGGTGTCATTGATAACGTGTGTCAATATGTTCATACGTGTGAAGTCGGATATTGGAATACAAATAACAATAAAGCTGTTGCATCTGTGTCGATAGATTGTTCTGCATGTACAGCGGCCAAGCCAGATTCAGCAGATTGGAATAAAGATTTGTTCACGGCAGACGCATGTACTTGGACATGTAAACCATGTGTCGCCGGAAATGGCGTGACCAGCTGTGATGTAACCCAGACCAAAACGACATGTGATTACAGCGTTGTATGTAATGATAATCATATCAAGACATCCGATGTGCATGCGTATCAGACAACATGTGCGGCATGTCCAGAGCATTCGACGGCCAACGGTGGGCAAGATGGATGCTATTGCGATAATCATTATAATGGTGGCGAACGTGTCGAAATTGGCGGCGTATGTCCGGCAGATATATATACTATTACTTTGAACCCGGGTTATGCCGATGCGACGGATGTAAAAATATATCAAAAATGGTTGGATGCATTCTATGAAGATAAAGATGCGTCGCAGGCGATAGATTCTGTGTCTGTTTTGAACCGTGGCAGTGCATATCGGTTTGATGGATACTTTACCCAGGCCGATGATTCACAGCAAGATGGCGCCACAGATGCAGGCATCATGGTTGTTGATGCCACAGGTCAAATCGTTGCAAATGCGAATGTTGCCGGTGATACAACGTGGTATGCACACTGGACAGGTTTGACATATAATTGCGAGCCGGGATATTACTTTGAAGCAAAGTCTGATGGGTCAGACAGCGTTAAAAAACCGTGCTATGCGCCATACTATTGTGACGGTACCGGTGTTGTGACGGTTGGTGAAACAGGCTGTATTTCGACATGCCCGGCCGGTGGTTGGTTGGGTGATGAAAACGACGATGGCGAATACGTGTATCGTGCGGATGATTCCAATGCCACAATAGCCAGTTGTCACAAATATTCAGAACATAAATCTTTTGTTAATGGTACGGCATTAAGTGATTGTTATTATACCAATGGGGATGAATATTCAACCGGTTGTATGGTTGTGCCTTTGACATGTGATGCGGGTTATTATTATCCCGATGGCAGTGGTGCCGCCGCATGTTCAGATGCAGGCAGTGGATATTACAGCCCCGCAGGTGACTTAAAACGTACAGCATGTCCAGAGTTAGATGTTTTGGGTGCCACACTGATAGGTTCCAACAATAAACGAGCCGATGCAAATGATTGCTATATCGTGTGTGATAAGACAACCGATGATGTGCCACACAGCGTTGCAATGGCGCCAAAAAATAATCATGAATATTACAATGGCGCACAATATAATGCATGCTATTACGAAGTGACACAGTGTGCAGATGGATATACACCAAAGTCTGGTGTTGCGCCGGCCTGTAATCCAAAAACGTATGACGTTACATTCTATAAATTTGCAGGTTCGGATGAGGTTGTAGATACTGTCCAGTGTACGTTTGACAGCAAACAGTGCATGATGCCGTCTGTTGATGCGTTGGTGCGTCCGGGGTATGTGGTTGTACCAAAATGGTGCGATGCAAATGGCAAATGTTATGATGCGAATGTAAATACTGAACAAAATATATCGGCAACCGGTGATAATATTGCACTGTATGCCCAGTGGGAATCCGATGTGTTTGAAGTACAGTTGGTTGCCGCAGATGCAGATGAAAATGCAGCCCAAGGACCAATTTACTTAAAATATAATGTGGGTTGGTTTGCCGATGCAAATGCGACACAGTCTTTTGCAGGCTTGGTCAATTTGCCGGGTAAAGATAATGGGTCGTATGTCTTTGCAGGATATAAAATTGGTGAAAAGCAAATTATCGATATGAATGGTGCAATTTTGGCCGGAACCAATACCGTTGTGACAGATGATGCGACTGCGACGGTTATGTGGTCAAATGGCAATACCGTATGTGCTGCTGGATATTACTATCCCGGGAATGGCAATGCCGATAACTGTACGCCGTGTTTAGACAATTATTATTGTTCGGGTGGTACGTTTGGTACAGATTCTGGTACAGTTGGCGGGTTGGTTGAATGTCCAGATGGCGGTTTGTCGGATGGTGGTGTGTCTGCGACCAGTGATGCGGCATGCTATAAAGTTGGTTTGATATATAATGCCAAATTTGGTGCGGGGACACAGACGTGCTTCTATAAAGATGGTGCGTATAATGACCGTTGCCAGGATATAGAAATTCAATCATGTGTTGGTGGGTATTACTATGATGCAGACGCCACGGCAATTGACTGTGTGGAGGTTGGTCATGATTATTACAGCGCAGAAGGCAGTATGGAACGCTTTGCATGCCCAAGCAATACAAGAGTCTTTGGTAAAACAGGCGACAAAACCACAGCAATCAGTGCATATGAATGTTTTGCAACTGTGATGGCGGCATATACCAATGGCTCTGGTACAAAAGTATGTAATTATACGTCGGGTTCTGACACAGATCTGATTTACAATACGAATTGTCGTGAATATCGTATTGGTTACTGTGATGCGGGTTATTATCGTGAATCCGATGTGGCCAGTGATGTTGTGCCAAACTGCGCAAAAGTTGGGTATGGCAATTACAGCCCCGCAGGCGATGTGACATATCAACAGTGTCCAACAGATCCTGCAACAGGCGATCGCGGAAATACTGCAACAGAAACAGCAGGAACAGCGGCGGATTGCTTTGTGAACAATACGCCCTATCCTGCCGAAGATTATGACAAGACACCGTTACATGGTCAGGGATATCAGACATGCTCTTATACCATTGCAACGGGTAAGTATGATACAAATTGTGGAACGCCAACGTTTACAAAATGCGATGCCGGATATTGGAATGATGGTATTTATGTAAACGCAGATGGTGCACGTGACTGTGCATTGGTTGGTGAGTATCACTACAGCCCCGCAGATGCTTTGGAACGCAGTCCGTGTTTAAATGGCGGAACAACGGGTAAAGATGATGCGGCCGATATAACTGAATGCTATCTGAATAATATTGCATGCGATATTCAGAATGGTACAGGTAATCAGGATATTTGTTACTTTGAAACAATTGGGTATACGAATTGTTCGGATTGCTATGTGACATCTTGTGATGAAACATTCTCGCAGGTGGGCAATGCGTGTGTTAACTGTGCGGAAAATCATTTCTGTACAGGTGGCCAAGAATTCAGCTGTGATGAAGAAACCAGTGGCCAATATCCATTGTCTCAGGCAGGTGCGACCGATGTCAGCGAATGCTATCGTTTGTGTGATATGGCGGACAATGCAACAGAAATGAGTGGTGCGGTCTATCAAGATGGAACAAACACATGTGAAATTGTGACATGTGGTGCGGGTTATATATTGGAAGACGGCAAATGCGTTGATTGTCCGGCGGGCAGTGTCTGTGACGGCACCGGCGGTGGTGTTGATACGTGTGCAACACTGACGGGTGGTACCCATACAATGTCGGATAGTAATAACAGCAGTATTGATTATTGTTATCGCACATGTGATATGGCGGACAATGCAACAGAAATGAGTGGTCGTGATTATTATACAGCCACAGATACATGTGAAATTGTGACATGTGATGCG
>JAFXGD010000022.1 GCA_017513285.1 Alphaproteobacteria bacterium | reverse complement strand
CCATCTTCCCATTCCCAATCACCGGTTGAATGATCTATATCACCCATAATATAGGCACCGAGGTATTTGGTGGCATCTAAGTTATAGTTTGCGCCAATTTTACCGGTCCAATGACCCGCATCTTCAAATTGGTCATCTAACATACCTGTATATTCTATGGCACCAATCAGATTCCATTGTTCATCCAACAGATATTGTGCATCCAATCCCAATTTCAAAGAATGAATACCATCATCTGCCCAATTAAAGGATTCTGTATTTCCATAATCAAATTCTGCATGACCGGCCAAAACCCAACCATCACCAACAAATCCACCACGCACACCCAACGTCCATGTATAATTTGTCACATCTTCGCCCAAGAACGGCATATGGTCACCCCAAACAGTATCCAAACCATATGTGGCATAAATATCACCACGCCATTGCCCCATATCTAATGCACGATAATTCACACCAACTGTAAATTCATCCCAAGATGCCACATCAAACGTTTCACGTTCTGACACACCTGTTTTCATGAACACGGCCAAATCATCTGTTACACCATATCCAAATTCTTCTGTGATTTTCCAATCTTCTGTTCTGTCGGAATTAGATTCTACTGCAAAATTGCTGTAAAAACGACCTGCGTCCGGGCGATACAATGGATTACCATCAATAATATTTGCCGCATGCGCACCTGATACTGCCAAAAAAGCCGCCAAAGAAGTCAATGCTAATTTTTTCATAATCTTTCCTTTCGTTTTTGTTAATCTATACCGAAACGGGTCCGGTTACCATAATTGTACCAGGTAAAAAATCCCAATGCCAAGACGAAAGATTTTTGCAAAACACCGCAAATCATGCTATTATAACGCGCGATGCCGAATCGTTTTTAATAATTTGACCGCATCCAAAACCACAGAATTTGTGGATTTTTTTAACCTTGTTATAATTTGTTATATTTTTTAATAATTATAAATTACAACCAAGTGACGTCTACGAACAAAAAAAATAAAAATATTTTTTTCTAAAAACCGTCATGGCATAAAATCGCATCAAAATTCTTGTTCATAATGCGACATTGGCACCAATGCGCAATCTGATTTTTTCTGACTCAGTTTTTGTTTTAACTTTGCGGCTGCAAATATCGGGCGAATTCTTTTGCATTCATTGGCAATTTTTTTGGACATTTTTTCTACACCCTCTAATTGCACACCAAATGTCCCCCATCGCAAAAACGATAATAATTCACGATGTTCCGGCACATAATTCCATTTCAATTTTGGGTTTGTTGTGCGTGGCAATCCATTTACATAATCCCAAAATTCTTTGTTGCCGCCCAACGTACCAAAATACATAGTATCCATCATTGGTTGACTGCCGGCACATTCAAAATCAATTATCGCAATCTGGCGTTTTTCCAAATCGATAATTATATTATCGCCATGCAAATCATTATGCCCGTACACCAATTGAGTATTTTCCGGCACATGCATCATATAATCATAAATATCTTGGATTAATTTTTTATCATCTGCCGACACATATTTTTCATCCCAACCGGCCAATATTTTTGCCAAGGTTTCCGATTCCCGCACCGGCAAACAATACAGTTTTGGCTGTTCCACCGCCATCACGGGGCGCAGTTCCGACATATCATTAACAAATTCCGCCAACGCTTTATACGCCCACACTTTATCTGCAGGCGACAAGTCACTTATTGCATCACGCCACCGCACACCAGATGCAAATTCTTCACGAACTTTACCATGTGAAATATGTGTTTTTGGTACCACATACGCCACATTTTGTTTTGCCCGAATCGCATCCGAATTTTGTTTAGATTTTTTTTGACTGTTATCCCACCAATTTTTTCTGTCTTCTAGCTTAACACTAAACCGTCCGGTTTCATTTAATTCTTTTTCAACATATGTGCCGGACAAAGTTTCAATTTTGCGCACCTTGGTTGCATGTCCCGATGGCAATTGCGTTTCATCTGATTTATATTTTTCTGTCACAATTTCAAAATCGCTGGATTTTGCCGTCATACCCGCCCCTTATTTTCTGGACTTTTTAATTTCCCGCCAATCTGCATGATTTTTCTGATGCGTTTGATAATCTTTTGCGAATTTATGCCCACCCCGCCCATCTGCAACAAAGAACAAATAATTTGTATCCGCAGGCTTTAACACCGCCCGAATCGCATCCTGGCCGACATTGGCGATTGGTGCCGGCGGCAAACCCGCATTTCTGTATGTGTTGTACGGGCTGTCTATCTTTAGATGTCCACGCAGCAGTGGTTCGCCTTGCATATCACCCAAACCATCGGTCAAAGCATACACAACGGTTGGATCGGCTTGCAATCGCATCCCCTTGTTCAATCGATTTAAATACACACTGGCCACAATTGGCATTTCACGAACCTGGGGTGTTTCTTTCTGCACAATAGACGCCAAAGTCAAAACGTCATTCCAATTTTTTAAAGGCCGGGGTAATTTCCGTGCATTTTTTTTCAGACCATCTGTCACGCTTTCCATTTTTTTACGTGCCAACTCTAACACCGCCAAACGTTTTGTACCTTTGGCAACGGTATAAGTATCCGGAAAAATTTGTCCGTCGGTCAATTTACACACCGGCGCATAGTTTCCTTTTTCACACTCTACCGCCCCTGTCAAGTTAGACGCCTGTAACAATAATTTTTTCACTTGCTTTATCGTCAAACCTTCGGGAATCACAATTGTCGTTGATGCGACCCGCCCATTTACAAACATATCTGCAATGGTCCAAACACTGGCACCACTGGGGATATCATATTGACCACTTTGAATTGTTCCGCCATTCATACGCACGGCCATTTTAAACGTTTGTTCCGAATCGATTAATTTTTCATCCATCAATCGTCCTGCAACACCCGACACCGTATCCCCACGTGCAATGGTGAACACAACCGGCATATTGGCGGTTGAATGAATCATAAACATGTACATCAAAGCGCACACGATTATGATAACCGGCGCAACCAACATTTGAATAACAACCCGACGTGGAAAGAAACTTTTACGTTTTACCATGATTCAACCATTATTACAGACCAAATACGTATTTGCAAACCGTTTACCAAATAAAAAATCCCCAAATGGGGATTTTTTATTTATCTTCACCCAAACCAATTGTATTTTTAATCGGATCAACAATAGACTCTTTGGCACTGTCCAACGTACGAATCAGCGCCCGTCGAATTTTACCACTGATTGTCATTGGCAAAGTATCAACAAATTCTATTACACGTGGACTTTTATAATGCGCCGTATTCATACGCACATGGTCCTGTAATTGTCGCACCAACACATCTGTCGGCTGAAAATACTTATTCAACACGACGGTTGCCTTTACTGCCTGCCCACGTGATGCATCGGGTACCGCCGTCACTGCCACCTCACGAACCGCCGGATGTGTTAACAGAACCGATTCGACTTCAAACGGACTGACACGATAACCACTGGTTTTAATCAAATCATCATTACGTCCCACGAACCAGAAATATCCATCTGTATCAAAGTACGCCATGTCACCCGTGTGATAATATCCATCACGACACACGATATCGGTTTGCTTTTCATTTTTGTGATATCCTTGGAATAATCCCGTTGGCTTTTTATCGGCGGTCGTCACACAAATTTCCCCCACTGTATTTGGCTCTGCGATTGGCCGTGCCCGTTCATCCAACAACACAATATCCCAACCGGCTGCGGGCATTCCCATCGACCCGGGTTTTGGTTCAATCCACGGATTATTAAACAACATTACACATGTTTCCGTCTGCCCAAAACCTTCACGCATTTTAACACCCGTCTTTTCCATAAAACGTTCAAAAACCTCGGGGTTCAAAGCTTCACCTGCAACAGATGCTTTTTTCAATGCAGACAAATCATACTTTGACATATTTGCCGACAAAATCATTTTATATGCCGTCGGTGGCGCACAGAAAGACGTGATATGATTTTCACTGATTGCACCCAACAAATCACGTGCGGTAAAGACACGACTGAAATCAAAAACAAATACTGTTGCGCCCGCCAACCATTGACCATACATTTTACCCCACGAACACTTTGCCCATCCCGATTCGGATAAAGTAAAATGAATATCACCATCGGTCAGTTGTTGCCAATAAACGGCGGTATTAATATGCCCCAAAGGATATGCAAAATTATGCGCAACCATTTTTGGCATATCGGTTGTACCACTGGTGAAATAGACAACCATGGTATCTGTATTTTCATTTTTTACACGTTCAAATGTGGTTGGATATTTTTCACAGGCATCTGCAATTTCGGACGAATCGATTATATTAACATCCGCATCTTCAATGGCTTTTTTTATTTCATCGACCACCACACCATCATCAAACGCAACGACAAACCTGGCATCTGCCATTTTCAACCTGTATTTGATATCTTCGGCTTTTAATTGATTGGTTGATGGGATTGGAATAACACCCGCTTTGTGTGCCGCCATCATCAGTACCCAATATTCCCACCTACGCCGCAAAAACAGCAACACCGTATCCCCCCGCCCCATACCACGTGCGACCAAGAAATTCGCCACGGCATTGGACATATCGGACAACATTTTAAAAGTAATTTCTTTTTTTTCACCCGAATCGTTTGTCCATAAAATTGCGACTTTATTGGGCATCTCTTGCGCAAATACATCAACAACATCATATGCAAAGTTAAAATTTTCTGGAACAATTGGCGTGGCGTTTTCTTTATAATCATCATAATTATCAAAGACATATTTTTTTAAAAACCGCTGAAAAAACATTTCTATTCCTTTTGGATTCTGGCAAATAAAATTATGGTGTGCAAAACATAAAAATACAAGTCACCGCATTAAAAAAAATCGCAAATTGACAAATTTTTAATTTTTGATACGATTTAGTTCCCAAGGAGTAAAAATGACAAATCAAATCGATACAAATAAATATTGCGATGGGTGCAGCGAACATTGCGAATATGGTTATTTCTTGCGTGGTCGCAACGGTGCAATATACCCAACATTAAACGGTCGCGTAATTGAATCGTATTGGACATCACGCAGCAACCGTCACTTTATCCAAGCAGGCGAAATCAATGACGCCCAACACGCAATTACAATGGCAAAAAAAATTGCACAAATGTGTAATCATCACAAAGACAAACAATACTAACAAGATATACAAAAATGTCATTCACACAAAATCGTGGTATTAACACCCGTCGTTGTCATGGTTGTTTTCACAAATGCGAATATGGATTTGTAACAATTAATGGCCAAACATATCCAACATTGGGTGGCACCGTCATTAAATCTTACAAGGCGCCCGGTGATTATACTGTATTTGTCGGTACACCAAACGCAACCGAAGCATTAAAATTGGCGGTCGAAATTTCTAAATTATGTGATTCATACAATCGCAACACCATAAACCAAAGGTAAACAAATTATGCACAAACAATCTTATTGCGACGGCTGTCGTCGTTTTTGTGAATTTGGCAGCGATCTTGACATAATCACATGGATACGTCGCCCCCGTATCGGCACCACAACCGTGTATGATTATATTGATGCAAACAACAAAAAACACACTGCGCCGATTCACACAGATTATGCCACAGTCGTAAATATGGCGATGGAAATTTCGAAATACTGTCACCATCATCGCAATCGCCAAAAATAAACGGTTGCAATTTATGACAAAAGGTCGCATAATCTGCACACGGTAATCGGAGTGTAGCTCAGCCTGGTAGAGTGCTACGTTCGGGACGTAGAGGTCGTGGGTTCGAATCCCGTCACTCCGACCATAAAATAAAAAATCGGCTTTATGCCGTTTTTTTTATTTTATGACTGGGGTACGGGGGCGATACCCCGCATTGTTTAACAATGCCCCAGGGTTCGAGCCGCAGCGTCCAGCGCAGGCGAAAGGGGCCCGCCACTTTGTGGTGGGAATTACAATCCCAAAACGAAGACCATAAAATAAAAAATCGGCTTTATGCCGTTTTTTTTATTTTATAAAAAAACAAAATTTCAGAATTCGAGAAAAAAATTAAAGAAAATGATTTAGATATGAGAAAATCCGTTGGCGTAGTGTATTAAACATACATGAGCCAACGGATTTGCGCATAGATGAATTATTTTATTTAATTTTTGTTAATACGATACTGGCATTTGTTCCACCAAAACCAAAACTGTTACTTAATGCCACGTCCACACGACGTTCTTTGGCAACATGTGGCACCAAATCGGTATCACCAACGGCATCTTCTGGGTCATCTAAATTAACTGTTGGTGGCACAACACCATCACGCATGGCCAAAACACAGAATATTGCTTCGACTGCACCGGCGGCTCCCAATAAATGTCCCGTCACAGATTTGGTTGAAGACATCGATACCGGCACGCCTGCAAACAATTCCCGAACCGCTGCCAACTCACCAACATCACCCAAACCGGTTGACGTTCCGTGCGCATTGATATAGTCCACATCAGATGGCACCAACCCCGCATCTTTTAATGCAGATTCCATTGCACGTCTGCCACCTTCGCCATTCTGGGCAGGTGCCGTTATATGATACGCATCACCCGACATACCATATCCCGCAACTTCGGCATAGATTTTTGCACCACGACGCACCGCATGTTCATATTCTTCCAAAATCAAAATACCCGCACCTTCGGCCATAACAAACCCATCACGATTTTTATCCCATGGTCGTGATGCACGTTCCGGTTCATCGTTACGTGTACTTAATGCACGCATTGCCGAAAAGCCCGCCAATCCAATGCGTCCAACTGCACTTTCCGTGCCACCACATACCATAATATCTGCATCGCCATATTTAATCATTCGTGCCGCTTCACCGATTGAATGCGCACCTGTTGCACATGCCGTCACAACAGAAATATTTGGCCCCTGCAATCCATATTTAATTGATATATTGCCGGCCGCCATATTAATAATACCTTTGGGAATAAAGAACGGACTGACCCGACGTGGTCCACCCGCATACAATTCAACACAATTATCATAAATAGTATTCAATCCCCCGATACCACTGCCAATTGAAACACCGACACGGGTTTTATCACCATCGTAATCTTCCAACCCTGCATCTTTGATTGCTTCATCGGCTGCCACCATTGCATAGATAATTGCTTTATCCATTTTACGCTGTTCACGTGGCTCTATTACTGCATCGGGATTAAACATCCCCGCATCCGTTCCAACGGTTGGCACACCTGCGATTTGCGAAGCCAAATCATCGACATTAAAATCTGTTATTTTTTTAATACCCGATTTACCGGCCACAACATTTTTCCATGCATGCTCTATTCCCGTTCCAACGGGCGAAACAATTCCCATACCGGTAATAACAACTCTTTTCATAATATATAATCCTTTATCCAGTTTATCTATGCACACATATTAAACATTTTGGCACGCAAAAAACAACAGAAAAAAATCCGCCGAAGAATTCGACGGACTAAATTCAGTTATACACAAACACAATTTTTTTAGTTTTTCTTGTGTTCATCGATATATTTAACTGCATCGCCAACTTTTTCCAACTTTGCGGCGGCATCATCTGGGATAGTGATATCGAATTCTTTTTCAACTTCCATAACGAATTCGACCACGTCCAAGCTGTCTGCGCCCAAATCGTTAACGAATGCTGCAGATTCTGTAACCTTATCTTCTGGCACACCCAATTTTTCTGCTACAATCTTTTTTACTTTTTCAAAAGTTGTCATATCTTTTTCCTTTGTTTTTGTTAAATTGTTTGGCCCATACCACGGCCGTCATTGATACGTAAACTATCATTTTACGACCACTATGTCAAGGAATTATAACAAACGATAACAAAACTTGACAAACTGCCTTATTGATTTTCGTACAAAATATCATCCAATAATTCATTTAAATTATTACGCAAATCTTCACGATCGGACGCCCATACAACCCGTCGCATTAAAAATTTATACACATCATCCATTGTTAAATTTGGGATACCTGCGGCCACGGCGACCCGACGCCAAGTTGTACGTGGATCGGTTATATGCATTCCGCCCCGCCCTGCGAACACCCATTGACCATCTTGGGGCATATCCTGTAATAAAACAATTGCCCGATTTGACAACGGCCACCCATTCCACATATCATGATTAAAATCCAAGTCTTCCCATGACATAGAAAAAATTTTTGACCGTGGTGCAAATCCATATATCAACATATAAAACGCCGACCGCAACACAACATCTTCGACATTTCCAATTGCATCAATTAAGCGCACCAACCCGGCCCGATTTAACGGACGTATACGGCGGTTTTGCTTGATTTTTTCCAATCCCACAACCGGATTTGTTTTCACATACCCCATATCAATTGCATAATTAAACACGCTTTGCAGTAATTCTTGCATACGTGCGGCGATTGCCCGTCCATGAATATTACCAACAACATTACGCACATCATCCGATGAAATTTCACAAATTTTACGATCGAACAAAGTCACCAAATGTCTGTTAATTGTCCGCAACAATTTCATATAAGAATCTTCACCACGGCGAACTTTTTTTTCCAAATACAAATCCAAGAACTGCTTGAACGTAATTTTTTTCCTGCGCACAGGCGGTTTTTTCATCACATTATCCAATATAGACTGCACCGCCGCCCGTGCATCTTCAATATCGACATTTGGGTATGGGCCAATTAAAATTCTTTTATCTTTACCACGCACACGTTTGCGCACAAAGAAAGTTTTAACACCATGGCTGGTGATATACATACGCAATCTGGGTTCGGAAATATCTTGAACCACATCGAATCCCTTGACCGGTGCGGGCAAGTTATCCAATATATACGGATTAAAATAAAATTGGTGTGCCATATTGGCCCCCTTTGTTTTATTTCACATGTGCGAATTTATTTTGCCAGAACGAATTTACCGCATTCAATAATGCGTCTTGTTTATTACACGCATTGTGATATTCGGTGTTTTTTTGTGCATATTCACACCCCCGCCCTGCACAAAATCCCGGCGTATCAGACCCAAAGAAAAATCGACATACACGCTTTTTCTGTTCTGGGACATCAACCGGGTCATGCAAATTCATTTTATAATTTATACATGCGGGTCCATCTTTTAATTCTTCTGCAAATCCACAGTAATGAATAATAAACACACGCGCATTTTGTGTGGCATTTTTTGCCACCTGATACTGTTGACGCAATGTTTGAAATTCCGCCCAGTCTGCTTTTTTTTGTTTAAAATCTGTTTTCCAAAAATATTTCCACCCTGACATTCTTTACCTCTTCCTATGATACTTTCAACGCATTTATAAATGCCGATTGTGGTATTTCCACATTACCGAATGAACGCAAGCGTTTTTTACCTTCTTTCTGTTTTTCCAACAATTTACGTTTACGTGTTATATCCCCGCCATAGCATTTTGCCGTAACATCTTTACGATATGCGGCAATTGTTTCACGTGCGATAATTTTTCCACCGATTGCGGCCTGTAACGGGATTTTAAATTGGTGGCGTGGGATTAAATCCTTTAATTTTTCCACGATTTGTCGTCCCCGTTTTTCTGCGAACGACCGGTGGCACATGAAAGACAAAGGCTCTACATTTTCTTCATTGACCAAAATATTTACTTTGACCAAATCCGATGCCTGATACCCATATACGACATAATCAAACGATGCATATCCCGACGAAATAGATTTCACACGATCATAGAAATCAAACACGATTTCCGCCAAAGGCAATTGATACACCAACACCGCCCGATTACCGACGTATGAAATATTTTCTTGCACCCCACGTCGTTCCGCACACAGCGACATAATCCCCCCCATATATTTATCGGGCATCATAATCGTTGCACGCACCCAAGGTTCTTCTATTGCGGCGATTCGTGTTGCTTCGGGCATATCGGCCGGATTTTCCAAATCGATAACTTCCCCATTTCTTAAATGAATTTTATACAGCACGCTTGGCACAGTATTAATCAGATTCAAATTAAATTCACGTGACAAACGTTCACTGATGATTTCCATATGCAGCAGTCCCAAAAATCCGCACCGCAACCCAAACCCCAGCGCAGATGATTTTTCCACAGTGAACATAAAGGACGCATCATTTAACGCCAATTTTTCTGCACTTTCCCGGAATGTTGGATAATCATCGGCCTCTACCGGAAAGAAGGACGAAAACACCACCGGCACAGATGGTTTAAATCCCGGCAACATTTGTGCATTTTCTGCACGGGCATCGATAATGGTATCACCAACTTTACAATCATGAATTGTTTTCATACCTGTGATTATAAATCCGATTTCACCGGTATACAGTTTATCAACATTAACCATCTTTGGTGTAAAGTATCCAATTTTATCAACCACGTATTCTGCACCGGTCGCCATAAATTTTATTTTTTGCCCACGTGCCAAAGTCCCATCAACCACACGCACCAAAATCACCACGCCCAAATAAGAATCATACCACGAATCCACCAACAGCGCCCGTGTCGGGGCATTTTCATCACCGTGTGGTGCGGGCAATTTATTGACAATTTCTTCTAACAATTCCGGCACACCATCACCGGTTTTACCGGATACAGCCAATGCGTCATTTGCATCCAACCCGATAACATCTGCGATTTGTTCACGTGTACCTGCAACATCACTGGACGGTAAATCGATTTTATTTAACACCGGCAGCATTTCCAAATCATTATCCAATGCCAAATACGCATTGGCCAATGTTTGCGCCTGTACGCCTTGGGTTGCATCCACCAACACCAACGCCCCTTCGCATGCGGCCAACGACCGTGACACTTCGTACGAAAAGTCCACATGTCCCGGCGTATCCATCAGGTTTAATTGATACGTTTCACCATTTTTGGCGGTATAATTCAAACGCACAGTCTGTGCTTTTATCGTGATACCACGTTCACGTTCAATATCCATAGAATCCAGCACCTGCGCCTTCATCTCACGCGATTGCAAACCGCCTGTAAATTCAATCAACCTGTCTGATAAAGTAGATTTTCCATGATCAATATGTGCAACGATTGAAAAATTACGGATATTTGCCTGCTTCATAAATTCCACCTGTATTTATGCGGCAATGATAAACCAGTATTATCGATTTTTCAAGTTGTATGTTTACAAATTATTTAATAATTCATCGATTTTTTCGGCCTTGTCCAACGTATCATCATATTGGAATTTAATATCCGGCACGTATTTTTGATTCATTCTGTGTGCCAATTCGAATCGCACCATTTTGGTAATTTCATCCAATCTTTTCTGCACAGATTCAATATCGGGATTTCTGGAATAATAAAACAATCGCACAAACTGCAGCCCACCATGCGCCACCGCCCCAACCAAAGACACACCGGCCACCGTTTTATCATCCCCCCACACATCACGCAAAATTTCCGCCACCAAAGTCTGAACCTTGGATGCGATACGTTCACCACGATTTGAATTAAACTGTCTTTTTGGCATATTCATATCTTTTGTTTTATATTTAATTGTAAAATAATATTTTATCATTTACAATCAAGTAAATTTTTTGATTAATCGGGGGAAAAATGAAGTTTTCAGAATATATTCTTAATAAATCCGAAACACGTGCATATTCATGGATTGTATTTTTATTAACCATATGCGAATCGATATTTTTATTTATCCCACCCGAAGTCTTTATGACACCACCAATCATTGCAAACAAACGCCGTGCCATACCAATCACCATTGCCGCATCATTGGGTTCATTGGCCGGTGGTGCAATTGCATATATGATTGGTATGTGGTTATACGATTCGGTTGGCATGTGGATTATTGAAACATTTTCGAATCCGGAACTGATTGAATCAACAATCAAGCCTATGTTCACCAAATATGGCATTTTGATAATTGTACTGACCGCCGTCACACCAATTCCATATAAATTATTGGCAATATGGTTGGGTTTTATCGGATATCCAATGTGGTTATTCTTGGCTGTTTCTGCGATATTCCGCACAGGTCGTTTTGCAATCATTGCTGCACTGTTATATTTCTTCCAAGAACGTGCGAATGCAATCGTCAAGAAATATTTTTGGCCATTAACCATTGGTACAATTATCGCTGCCGGATTGGGAATTTGTTTAATCAGTTTATTTTGACAACATCCCACAAAAAACGACCGCCCAAACGGCGGTTTTTTTTTATAAATTATTCAACCCATATTTCGGCGGCACCTGACTTATCACTGCCCGCCGTCAGAAAACCATAAATACCCGATGTCTTGGCCACGGTCACCGCCCCAGCGGATTGCACCATCGCACACAACAATGCGCATAATGCCCAAAATCCCTTTACAAATTCAAATTAATTCTCTGTCCTTATGGGAAAGCACAGCAAATTTATAAAATCGTGTCTATCAAAAAAGGGGGCTTAACAGCCCCACTTTTTTTTTTACGAACCACCATTCTGTATGCTTTTGACCCAGTCAGAAATCGAGTCCGGGGTTGGTTTGGCAGACGCATTACCATTTACCGACATACAGGTTACAATTTGTTGACGGCATGCATTAATCGCAATATTTTTCATCGTACTATTATCATTATTATTATTATTATAATTATTCTGCGACAAACATGAAGACACATCCGCTATACAATTCTCCGCATAATCCGCCAAGATTTCATCTTGGGCAACTTTGATTTGCGTCAAGGTACGTTGCAAATATTCACGCACCACCGGATTATTTGGTATATACGCACCACCTTTATCATACGTAATATCCTGACACTTGTTCAAGACAGACATACACATACCATAGTTACGCCCATCTTTATTATCATGATAT
>JAFXGD010000021.1 GCA_017513285.1 Alphaproteobacteria bacterium | reverse complement strand
TTTTCACCGTGCCGGAATTAGAGTTGTCGTGGGTTCACGACGATGCAATTTTAATGACAATACAAGGGTATAAAGAAGATGGAAAATAAGAAGAACACCGCCGCATACTGGCAATCAAGAATAGACAGCGTTAAAAAGAACGAAAATTATCGCAAATGGAAACACAAAAGCGAAGTCTTGGTGTCACGCTTTGGCGGTGATTCTTTTAACATTGACCAAATATCCAAACAATTAAACACGATAAAAGATACGGACGTAAGCGGATATAATCTGCTGCTGCGTAATATCAAAATACGCCTGCCGTATCTTTTGCCGTATATTCCGTCGGTCACTGTTGACCGTCAGAATGACGATAAGGATTCACCGGCTAAATATGCCGCCATTATCCTTGAACGAATCGCTAATAATGCGGTCAAAAAATTGAATCTGGACAAGATTCTGAAATCAACCAAATTGTATGCCGAAATATTCGGTTGGGCCACACCTTGGTTGCGTTATGAACAGAAAACGGCCACCCGTGTCGTTGAAGTTATGGACGAATTAACCGGCACTGTGGCACAGATGGAAGAAGAATTTGTCGAATCGGAATGTATCGAAGTTGATTTGGTAAATCCAAACGATTTATTCTTTGATCCACAAAAAACACAGGAAAAAATCAAATGGGTCGGGCGTAAGGTATGTATGACCCGTGAAGATTTCAAAGCCAAGTTCCCAGATAAAAACGAAGACGATTTTTCCTTTGGTGAACCGGCCAAAGACGACGAAGAAAATAAAGCCGCAAAGGTCAGTGCGGACGTGGAAGGGAAACGTTTACCACAGGACACAGACGTTTGCGAAATTTATGAAATTTGGGATAAAAAGTCAAAAAAGATTTATTTCTATTGCCCGGTTTCGCAAAATGGCAATGACGATTTGCTGGCGGTGCTGGATTATCCTTGCGATATTGATTTCCCGTGTCCGTTGCCACTTATGTATGACGAATATCCTAATACGATATTCACGCCATCCCGGCATTCACAGTTTTTAACGCAATACAAACAGGTGGATTATATCACAGAATCCATCAACAAGATTATTCCAACACTGTGGGTTAATGGTTTTTATGCCAAGGATTTGGTCGGGCTAGACAAGGCGTTTAATAAAACTAATGAAAATGCAATGGTCGGCATTAAAATCCCAACGGAATTGATGGCGAAGTTCCCAAATGCATCACTAAAAGATTTTGTTGTGGTATTTGACCGTGCGGCACAAACCACAATCTTAACCAATCTGTATGATACCCGTGAACGCATCATAGGCGATATTCAGCGTGGGCTGGGTATCATTGGCCTGATGGAAGGTCAGACCAATGTACAGGAAGGCGTTCAAACAAACAAAATTAAAGGCACATTTGGTACGCTGTGGGTACAGGAAGACCAGAAATGCGTTGCGGAGTTCTTGGTCCGGTTCTTTAATCTGTATCTGGCAATGGCTGCGCAAATGTTTGAACCTGAAACATTGATTGAAGAATCCGCACTGTATGAATTGGAAGATTACAAACAATATCAGGAAAAAGTCCGTGCGGCAAATGCGCAAATGATGCAGGGTCAGCCGGCTGAAATGCCAGAAAACCCATTTGTGGCCGCAATCGAATTGATTAAAAATAACGAACTGCGTGATATTCGGTTGGATATTGCGACCGAAGACACCAAA
>JAFXGD010000020.1 GCA_017513285.1 Alphaproteobacteria bacterium | reverse complement strand
GACACGATAATTCGCATGTGTCCATATGATAAATTGGTTGGGTGTCAGCAGAAATATGGTGATGTTGAAATTCGTGGTGATGCGGTCTATGACGAATTGGCGACGATGGTACGTGGTTTGATGGTAAATATAGATAATAAACTGTTGACCCATTGTCAAAATGCATTAAATGATTCTATGTTGCGTGTGTGTGGTGCGACAGATAATTGTGATTCTATGATATTTGGCACGAATTCGGATTTGGGTTCCCGTTCATTGGATTATGGTATATGCAAATTTTATCTGACAGCGGATAAAGGTATGCTGATTGATGAATCCGATTGTCGTACAGACGTGTCATTGGTAACGGATGCGGAATTGGGGCGTGGTGGTGCGCAACCTGCGCCATTATTGGGTATGGTTGGTGGTCAGATATATTGGGGTATGATTGATTCGGACGATACAGGCCACATAACGGATGCCCAGACATATTTGGCGGGCATATCGGATGAAGAAGTTCAGATATCAGAATTACAGCGCACACGCATAACTGCAGAGTTAGAAGCATTGCAGCGTAATATAGATGTGGCGATAAGTGCCATTGAATCCGACAATACGGTTCAATATTGTATGACGGGACGCACGGTTCCTGGGGCAAAAATACTGGAAGGCCAGACACCACGTTTTCCGGAATTGACGAAATCGGTTCGCAAAATGATTGCGTCGCATGCGTTGAAAACGGCATCAGATAATTATACTGAAAAATATGATGCGTTAAATGAACGTATGCTGTCAGATTATGTGACGATTGCGGGTCGGCAAGCGGAGGTGGAGGGTAAAAATGCGGCGGATGCCCGTCGTGACATGGCACGTAAAACCTGTATAGCGTTGGCGCCATTATCATCGATGCCCCGCAGTGCGGAACCCCCGAAAAATATGTGGGGAACAATTATTGTTGTTGTGGCAATTGTTGCGGCATCGGTTGTGATGGCGGTGTTTTGTCAGCCGTGTCTTGCTGCATTTGCGGTTGGTATGAAAGTTCTGTCACCGGCGATATTGGGGACTGGTATGTCTGTTGGGGCGATATCTGCGGTTGGTGGTGCCGTTATTGGTGGCGCTGTTGCGACCGCTGTTGGTGGTGCGACGGCGATTGCATCTGCGGCACAACGTGCAAATTCAGAGAGCAATATCAACCAAGAAACCGAATTAACGGGTCATCATGAAACAAATCAATGGAATTATCGTCAAACCGTTGATACGACGTTTGATATGAATACTTTGATTTGCACCAAATGTGTCACAACACAAAATTGTTCCGATCCACGCAATCCGATGTTTGGTAAAAAGAACTGTAAAAAATGGTCTGAAAAACAAACCGAATGCACAGATGTTCAAATGTAAAATGTCGCCATTGGCGGCATTTTTTATCTGTTGGATGGCGTTTCGAATTTTATGCTTGCACGAATCGGGAAAATATTATTAGTATGCCATATCAACAACCGCACAGGGGGTCGGCATGATAGTTGGAATCGGAATTGATTTAATCGAATGTGGACGGTTCTTGGATTGGTCCGCATTTAAAAAACAACGTATTTTTACCAAAAAAGAATTAGAGTATGCAGATAACGATAACGCAAATGCAGAACGCCATTTGGCGAATTTCTGGGCGGCACGTGAGGCATTCTTGAAAGCAATCGGAACCGGTTTTGGTGATGATATTTCTTTTTCGGATGTGTCGGTTGTGCATAATGATGCCGGTCGGCCAGAATTGTTGATTGTTGGTGGCGCACATGCCGCATTAAAAGAATTGGCGGGCGATGATGTGCGTGTGCATTTGTCTGTCACCGATCAAGATGATTATTGCGCCGCAATGGTTGTGGTGGAAACGAAATAGTTTTTATATGCCGGCAAAAATGCCGGCATATTATTTTATTTATCACAATTTTTTTTGTCACAGTTTTTCTTGTCGCATTCGTTGGCGGCCGTGTTGCCACAGTTCTTACATTTTCCATGTTTGTTTTCACATTTTGACATTGTTTCATCCTTTGTTTTGTTTTGGTTAAATTGTGTCCGGACATGCGTATGTTAAATACAGGTTCCGCCATGCGCAAGACGTGTCTTTTCCCAATGTGGGGGGAAATAAAAAAGTATTTGTAATTTCTGTATCCGTGATATAATATACGGGGTGTTGTCGGGGTGTAGCTCAGCCTGGTAGAGTACTTGCATGGGGTGCAAGGGGTCGCAGGTTCGAATCCTGTCACCCCGACCAGATTTTCCCACCAAATTATTTACCGCAGTTTGATTTAATTGTGTCGGAAATGTGTATCGATTGCGCATATGCACGGGCCGATGGTACGGCACATGGATCACAGTCACGACGAATCTGGCCCGGGTGACATACATAGGCGACGTCTTGGCATATGCCGTATGTGGTTTGATGTGTGCGGGTGTTCAAATACTGCATCGCAATATTCCAATATTTTTCCGGAACAGATTTTGGGTCGTATTCCCATATTTGCTGGATTTGTCGTGTAATGCGATTGATACAGGCCGTGTTTGATATGTGGGTGGTGGTGATTTGTGTGTCTGTGTTCATTGTGTGATGGGTGCGCCGGATAACGGTATATGCAATAATCGTTATGCAAATACATGCAACCAAGAATAATAAAATGTAATGGGCGATGGTGAAAGTGGTTATTTTATCTTTGAATTTTTGCATTGTTGAACCTTTGCGTACAGTTTATCAGAATGTGACATGATAAAATACAGGTCACTATTCCCAGAAAATATTGATTTTTTCAAAAAATAATGTATCATTACCTGTGAATTCAGCCAAAGGAGGATGCAGTGTTCGTAACAGAAAAATTAAAGACATTCTCTTGGGTGAATGTTGGTAATCCCGATCATGAAGACTTTGAAAAACTGCAGACCGAATATAAAATCGATGAAGATACTATTTCGGATATTTTGGACCCGGACGAACAACCCAGGTTAGAAGTCGAAGATGATTATAAAGTTATCATCGTGCGTTTCCCAATTATTAACCGTGAAAATGATACACTGTGGCATACAGAACCATTGTCCATAATCATGTCGCCGAATCGGGTGATTACCGTCTGTCGCAAGCGGTGCGATTTGTTGGACAGGATTAAAAAGTCCGAAAAAACATCACGTGAAGAATTTATTTTGAACATTATGTACTATATCGCCGAATCGTATCTGCGCATGTTAAAAGAATTGAACAAGCGGGTATTGGCATCTAAACGGGTGTTGACCGAACGTATCCGTAAACAAGAATTAATGAATCTGTTAGAGGTCGAAAACAGTTATACACTGTATCTGGCGGGTATTAAAGGCAATGTGTCGGTGTTGGATAAATTGGAAAAAATGCGGGGTTTTGTTAAATCTGATGATGCACAAGAATTGGCCGAAGATGCACGAATCGAATTGGCCCAGGCAACCGAAGTCGTGACGTCATACAGTAAAATGTTAAAGTCAATCAAAGAAACATTCGAAAGTGTCATCAATATGGATTCCAATACGAACATTAACCGATTGACAATGTGGAATATTATTTTGGTCGTGCCAACGGTTATTGTTGGATACTATGGCATGAATATGAAGTTGCCATTTGCCGAACATGACAGTGCCGCCACAATGATATTTATATTTATTATGGTGCTGCTGTTGGGGTTTGCGCTGTTCGGGGCGATTCGCAGACGTATTGTATGATGTGTTGATTGTGTTATGAAAATGTGATATAATTCTGTGCAGAACAGACGTTTTTGTTGATACGGGGGGATAGGAATGTATCATTTGAACAGATTTTATAATGTATGTATATGTGTGTGTATGTGTATGGGTATGTATAATGGTGCCGCATATGCGTCGGGTGCTGATGCGCATGCCACATTAAATGAATCGGTTGGGGTGTTACATAAATCTGTGACCGATATGCGTGATGCATGTGTTGGAATTTCCGATGATTTAAAGCATTTACAGGCCTTGGCAGGGGGTGCCGCAGGGGTGTCCGGTGCGGGCGTTGTTGCGGGTGGTGTTGCATTGGGAACCGGAATCGCAAAATCTGCGGCGGATCGGGATGCAATGAAAAAGGATACAGAATTGTATCATGCCCAGTGGGAAAAATTAAAAAAAGATGCGCCCGATGTTGAATTTGATAATGAACATGCGCCCGATGTTGATTTGATTACATGTTTTATTGATGAATTAACACCAAGTTCCACAAAATGGGCGGGTGTGTCGGATGAAGATTTGCAAAAGTTGCGTCAGGCGACCGATGAAGCCCAGCGTGGTAAAAAATTGGGTGACGTACGCACTGCGACGACGGGGGTTGCGGCGTTGACCAATGCCGTGGGGGCAGGGTTGGCGGCCACGAATTTGAGTGACTATAAATCAGGTTTGTCGGGACGTATTGCGAAATGCTTGGATGCGGGTGTTAGTGTAAAGCGTGCGCTGATGCAGGCGCAAATGGACAAAGATGCATTTGTAAAAGCCAATAAGGCGGATGAATTGGCCACGTATACAGCCAATGGTGTGTTGTCGGATCAATATGTTTCTGATGTAAATGCGGCCGTGCGGGCATGTGAGGCGTTGGCAGATATTGATTTTTCGAAAAATACACGTCGTGCCAGTGGCGCTGTGGCCAGTGGTGTTATCGGGGCGGCGACGGGTGTTGCGGGGATGGTAACATCAATGTCGGCAAATTCAAAAACAAATTATTTGTCAGGTTCGAACAAAGAAAAAGGTTTAAATACGGCGTCGAACGTTTTGGCGGGAACGACGGCGGCAACGGGTGTTGCGGGGGCGGTGTTTAATGCAACGCAGATTTCAGAGTTAAAGCGTGCATTATCGGTGGCAGATGCGTGTAAGGGGGCGCTGAATTTCAAATGAAATATATAAATTTATTTTTCTTGTTATCTGTGTTGGCACCAATGGCCGTTCGTGCGGATGGGTGTTTTTTTAAGGCGGATGGAAATTGGTCTGTGCCGTTCCAACGAATCTATGATGCGGTACAAAAGCAGCCGCAGTTACATGATAGCGACTTTGTGTTTTTGTTGGGGGACAGGGTGACCGATAAAAAATATACATTGCAAAAGGTTGCCCAGGCATGCATTGATTATGCAGATTATAATAATGCGGTTACCGATAAAATCTGTACAGATTTTGTTGCGGCGGCATTTGGACCGTCGGGTGCGCCCACCACGGCCACAGAAGAAAGTGACGGGAATGTGATTTTAACAACGACCGACATGCCGGAGGATGAAGAAATTAAAATCACAATTCATGCAGAGGGACAGTTTAGTGTTGATTGTGATAATGGTGGACCGGTGCAAACAATTGATAAT
>JAFXGD010000019.1 GCA_017513285.1 Alphaproteobacteria bacterium | reverse complement strand
ATCTACTTGTTGTCGAACCTTGGCAACTGCGTTGCGATTACGAACCCGATGCCATACGACGGTAATAAAAAAACACCCCTTTGGGGTGCTTTTTTATTACTGGCGGATGGTGAGGGATTCGAACCCCCGGATGGGTTGCCCCATCAACGGTTTTCAAGACCGCCGCATTCGACCGCTCTGCCAACCATCCTAAACTTTTTCTTTGTCCGCCGGATTGCGGAACGCACACCATTGTACATTATTTTTTGCGTATTGCAAATATAAAAATGCCCAAACCTGCAAAAAACATTATCAATGACAATAACATGCCCATCGTCAGCCATTCACCCAGCAAAAAGCCAATCTGGACGTCGGGTGCACGGAAATTTTCACACGCAATACGAAACACCGCATAGCCCATGCCCATTATCCCCGCCAATGCGCCCGGACGGCGGCGCAAGCCGGTATAACTGTACAGACAGTACATTATTACAAACAGCAATAATCCTTCGGTTGCGGCTTCGTACAAAGGACTGGGGTGCCGGGGCATCGGGGTGTCACCCGAAAACACAACCGCCCATGGAACATCCGTCACACGACCCATGACTTCACGATTTATAAAGTTCGCAATGCGACCAAAAAACAGCCCAATCGGCGCAACAATCGACATTATGTCCAATAATGACCAAGAGCTGATTTTGTGACGATGACCATAGATAAATACCGATATAATGACACCAATTAATCCGCCGTGAAAGCTCATCCCGCCGTGCCACAATGCAAAGATTTCCAATGGATGGGATAAAAAATACCCCAAATCATAGAATAACACATAACCCAATCGGCCACCCAATATCACACCAATGATGACCGCAGTTAACAAATCATCCAATTGGCGTTTGGACAGGCGTACCGGACATTCCCCACGACGGGTCAGCCATGCAAACACCCCATACCCAACAACAAATGCCGCAATATACGCCAATGCATACCACCGCACATCCAATCCAAATACCGAAAACGCAACCGGCGATATCGGTTCGATGATTATTGCCATATCCCCCACCCCCATCAGGTTATGTTTAATCGTTTAACGGACTTTGATACCGTTTCTGGCCAAACTCTGTTCTAATTTGGCCATAATTCGTTCACAACGCATAACATACGCCTTATCGCAATATGGGCTGCGACGTTCTTTGTCTGCGGCCGCAGCGGTTTCGTGATATTTTGCAACCATATTTTGCAAATCATGTGATACGGCGGCACGTCCCGATAATATTTCATCACCACAGATGATATCACGGGTGGCTTGGTTGCAGTATGCACGTACAACATTTGGTACATATTTTGACATTATTATTTTCCTTTGATTATTAATGTGATTTTCTTTGTTCCTGTTTATCGATTGCTTGACGCAGGTTGGCACATATTTTTTGGGCTTTGGCGTGTTTCTTTTCATCCTGTTGGATGTGCGCCATTTTCAAGGCCTCTTCGGCCGCAGCCAACATTTCTTTTAAATCTGCCAACTTCTGATCTGCACCTGCAGAACCAGATATAGTATCTTTTGGGTAACGCTTGGCATGTTCGGCAACATGCTTTTGGTATTTAGATGCCATTATCTTATCCTTTTTTTGCCCTTGAAAACATCATATCATTGTATTATATTTTTTGTAAATAACAAGGAGAAAATTATGACACAAAAAAAATCTGTACAAAAGCACACTGACCGTGCGGGTGGAATTGATTTATATTTAAAGCGCATATTTGCGTTAATGTTTGGTGCGGTTGGTATAACGGCGGTGGCGGCATACCTGACAATATGGGGTGGCGGGTTGGCTTATTTATTTAATCCACACACCGGTGGAATGTCGGCACTGTATTACATATTGCTGTTTGGTGGGCTGGGGCTGTCTATTTGGGCCCAGGTGCGTGTTTTCAGCATGAAACCCGCAACGGCGGCGATGTTATTGGTATTATATGCCGTTGCAATTGGCGTTACAATGACACCGCTGATTTTTGTGGCATTGGCGGTTAAGCCGGTATCAATATTAACGGCATTTATCGTGGCCGCATTAATGTTTGCGTGCATGGCGGTTTTTGGATATAAAACTGTTAAAGACCTGTCATTTTTGGGTATATTCTTGATGATGGGTATGATTGGATTGATTTTGGTTGGGGTTGTTTCTATGTTCTGGCCGGCGATGTTGGGTGGCACATTTGGAACGATTGTTTGCCTGATTGGGGTATTGGTGTTTGCATTGTTTACTGCATACGATATGCAAAATCTGAAACGTGCATATGCCGTTATTGGTGATGAAAATCAGAAAAATCAATTGGCGGTGTTGGGCGCATTGCATTTATATATTTCTTTTGTGGCAATGTTCCAATATTTGTTAAGCCTGATGAATCGCGAATAATTTTAAGCAATAAAAGGAGAAGTAAAATGGCATATAAAATTGATCCAAATAAATGTATCGGATGTCACACATGCATGGGCGCATGTCCCGTTTGCGCAATCAGTGTTGGCGCAGATGGCAAATGCGTAATCGACCCATCAAAATGCATTTCATGTGGTACATGTGCGGCGATTTGTCCGGTTGGCGCAATCGCCCCAGAAATGTAATTTTTGGTGTTATTGGTAAATAAAAAACCGCAAATGCGGTTTTTTTATTTGGTTTCTGTTTCCGTATCGACCGGCATAACCAATGGCGGTATGGTTAATTCTTCGTTATAAAACGTCAAGAATCGATTTCCCGTCACACAATAGAATTTTTGTAACCCGTCTTTATATGCACGACGTTCCGCATTCAAGCGGTCTTCGATTTCGGTTTTGGCGCCTTGGTATGCAGAAAAAGCCCCCAACGCACCACCAACAGATGCGCCGGTGATTGTATCTTTTAATCGGGCACGATTGGACAAATCAATCAGTTCCCCTGTTTCGGAATCTATATACGTGGGTGAAAAACTGTCAAAGGTGTTACAGGTTGCGTCGCTTGCTTCACACCCCCAGTTATAAAAATCATTGAATTGGCCCGTTCTGTCACCATGACTGGTATACACGGTCAATCCCCCGCCTGCAGTCCATTTGTCCTTTAATTTTTCTTTGATTTTGGCATTATATTGTTTTGACGTATATCCCAATGCACCGCCTTTGATATTGTCCAGTATAGAATCTATGCCAAAGATAACAACCCGTTCGGTTTTCGATATACTGCGGACGCCGGTCACCTGAATCCATTTATTTTCGGTGGTGACATTGGTGGCATCACTGGCATCATCGGTAAAACAGTTAGAGTGACTCTCTTGGCCAACCGTACAGGTATCTTTTAAATAATAAATATCGTCGTCGTTTGTAATTCCGTCAAAGTTATCGTCAACAATTTCTTCCCATGTCCATGGTTTTGTCGTACGGGAATTATCTTTTTTATATTTACAGTCTGTACCACATACCGGTTTGGCCAAATTAAAGTTCAAGCGGCCCTGACGTTCACACTTATAATACGTGTCATCATTTTCGCCGTCACAAACAAACACGCCGCCGTTTGAATCGCCGATGTTATAAAATACTGTTTTAGAGCCGTCAATGCTGGTCGCTTGGTCCAATGTGCCGTACAGACATTTTTTTGTTTCGGTGCCTTCCGGGTTAGAGCAATCGGCAATATATAAAACAGAATCACCCGATGACATCATGTTGCCCACCAATGCCCCGGACATCGCATTCATTCCCGCAGACATCGCAATATCGCCACCGATTTTACCACCAAATGCACCCGCCGCACCAATGGCCGCACCGCCCGCCGCACCAATGCCGGTACCAATCCAGTTTTGCTTGCTGGTCCCAAAGATGCCTTCTTGACCTTCTTTGTTTTGCCCCATGGCATTTCCACCCAATGCACCAACGACGGTCGAACTGAGTATCTTTAACCATGCATTCTGTTTCTGTTCCTCATTCATTTGTTTCACAACGTCGTCACGGGTTGGTGCATTATCGGCCGGGAAAACAACCGTTCCCGCCCCATCGGTCCAACCAAATGATGGAAATTGTGATATGTTACACAAAACCGTATCGCCCGCCGCAACATTTGCACGTGCCAAAACAATTTCGGCGCCATCCAATGTGTTTTCACGTGTTCGTAACTCTACCACTGCAGTACACATCGCAGGCGCACCCGCATGCAATCCAAACGTCGGAGAAACCCATTCAAATTTCCCATTGGGATATATCAATGAACATTGTTCCAATTGGGATACTGTGACGGGGGCATCGGCATTGCCACTGCGGACCTGTTCGGCCACCGTGTCATTTGCAACCGGTATCGGCAATTCCGTTGTTACAGGTTGCACAGTACCAGACGGCGCAATTCCACGAATTTCATTTAACTGTTGATATGCGGCTGCATTGTTGCGTGACGGATTTCCCACACGAATGGCCGCATCCGCCCCATATGGCACAGATACCAATGCACCCAACAATGAATAAAATAAAATATTTGGACGTTTCATTTAAAATCCCCCCTGCCCCATTCAGAACGCCATGTCAAAACCAATGGGAATCATGCGCACAACGCATCAGAATTGCAGACGCAGGCGAATACCAACATCAACCAAGCCCAAACGTCCGGATTCATACCAATTGGTATAATGGAAAACACTGTCATATGGGGCTTCGTATTCGCCACCGGCGCCATCGCCCAACCATTCTATCTGCGATAAAACAATACTGCCCGATGTTTTTACCTGACCCAAATTTGCATAGCGAACAAAGAAATCCAGTTTTACGCCACCTTCCATTTCTGTGGTGACACCACCTTCAAGCATAAATGCCAATTGTTCAGTCGTACCACCATTGTGATACGCATAAATATCCGATATACCCGTCAATTGGCCCGCATTGGCATATACAGGATCCATTACAGAATAAAATGTTTCATCAAACACAACATAATCCGCAATTGTGTTTAACGATATACCCAAACCCGCACCAACATATGGACGCAATGCACCGCCCGCCAAATATCCGGTAAAACTGTCAATATTATAATAAATATTCAACATTGTCGTGTTTGCGGTAATTGCACCACCGTCAACCTGGGCCGGGACAAAGCCGCCAACACCATCAGATGTTTGAACCGTTTTCGGATACGATAATCCAGAATAGCGCAAATATGAAAAATCAACACGAACATCATTATTTATCGCCGCACCAACCGACAACTGTAACGGCAACACCGTGTCAGAGTCAAAATCCGCACGTTCAAATGCACCCGGTACGGTATAAGCATCTTTTTCGCCCGTATAATCAGACGACAAACCGCCCATTACAGACGCAGCATACGCAACAGACAAACCAACGTACAGACCACTGTCCGCCAGGCGATCATAGTCGGCCGGCTGATAATATTGGCGCCCCGCCGTCGTTTGTGACGAACCAACACGTGGCAACGCACCCGTTATACGTGTAGGTTGGGCCGCAACAACAGGATTATACGTCGGACGATACATACCATTATTAACCACGCCATTTTGATACATTGTCGGCATCGCAACATTTGGCATATTATACCCCGTATATGCCGGATACGCCGCATCAGACGACACAGCACCCATCAGCGCCAAACCTGCAAAAACAGCAGAAAACCGTAGAATTTTCATCCTTTGCCCTATATTTCTTTTATGTATTATATCATTTTGTGGACAGTTGCGCAAGCATTTGCATATATAAAAAGCATTACAATATCAGATGGCCCCACCCTGTTGAAAGGGTGGCTGAATCGTGTCAGGTTAATGCGAACAAACGGATGCCATTATCCAACAGAACCGGCGAACGCATTGTTTAGACCAAATTCACCCGAGAACAGCGGTTGACAATATGTATATTTTGTACTATAATAAACTGTGTAAATCATTTTTACAGGGGACATACTATGGCGAAATTTTGTATATTTTGTGGAAATACACCAGACAAAAAAAATAAAGAACACGTAATTCCACAATGGTTAAGTAAATTTACAGGCAAATATCACAGTGTTTGCCGTCTGGGTGGCGTACCACAACGTGATATTACTTTCAGCGCCCTGACCTTTCCGGCATGCACGGCGTGCAATGAAAAATTTTCAATACTGGAAGCGCAATCTAAATCCATACTGACAAATATCATGGAATCTAAACCCGTTACGGCATGGGAAATCAATACACTGATGGATTGGTTCGATAAAATACGTGTCGGAATGTGGTTGGGACAATTAACTTTGGAAAGTAAAGTCGATGCAGTCGCACCAAAATTCCATATCGCAGACCGTATCGGTAAAAAAGACCGCTTTTTAATGATTGAACGCATCAAAACAGATGGCAAAGGAATCGCTTTGGCGGGTATAGACAGCCCAATATTCACCGATATGCCCAGCGCATTCCAAATAACCATTAATGATTTTGTATTCACAAACGCATCCGAATATGGTTTGGTGTCAGAAAAATTGGGATTCCCAAAGTTTCATAAAATAAAATTCCATGACGATAATCACGAAATACTGACCGTCGATAAAGGACGCAATAAAACCAAACACCCAATCATACCAATGTACACCCCTGCGAATACATGCACGTTAATATATCAGCCTATGTATCCGGGACTGCGGTCAATACAGCCCAACAATCCTTTTGATGTGCCATATGTGCAACAACACAGTTTAGATGCCGAAAATGGTCGTGGCGGAATATTCTTGCAAAAGAAAGACAACACTGTGCGATACTTGGCGCCCGACCAAAAAATTAACGTCACACCAAAAGAATTCGCAACAGGCGGATTGGTAGAGTGCGCAATGCCAACATATGAACTGCAGGGATATATATTGGAACACCTGTACGATTTAAAATCCGCACACCCCGCAACACAACAGTTTTGTCAGCACGCAATCGCTATGAATAAATGGCGAATTCAAAACACAATGCAGGCATACGGCATCAAAAAAAGATAAAACAAACATCCCCGATGCAAATCGGGGATGTTTTTTCATAAAAAATATCAAAAGATTCAGAATAATCAATAACTCCACGGGGGATATCTACTTTCGCCAAGATGTTTTTGACGATATTCTTCTAATCTGACACGGGCGTCATGGGCGTATTTCAGATTCAATGCCCCCATAGCCGTACTGAACACGCCGGACAGCGCACAAATGGTCGACGCATCCCAGTCCGCCCGACACGCATTCACAACCGCCACCGCCAATGCACCAACACCCACAGCAATCCCCGCAACACCGATACAGCGTGATTTTTCTATGTCTTGTAAAATTTCATTTGGATTCATATCGCCCCCGCTATCTGTGTTTGTTATTCTGGTCGATTTCACGTTTATAACAATATATGCGATACGCAGTTTTGCCCGTATATATCGCACACAGCAAATACATCAGCGCAATCAATGCAGTATCAGAATCATACCCATCTTTGACCAAATCTGTGCCACTGCGAATTACGCCACCCACAGACATCCCATTCAACATCAATAATATCGACATCAACACATGATACAGCGCATCACCATTTGGCCCACGCCCCGAGTTCTTTTGTAATGTATTCTTTTCTGTATTTTTATCCATAGCAACAATACACTATCCCAAAAACACTATTTTGTCAACAGAAATGTTCTTTCGGATTTTACGTCGTAATTTGAAGTCAGCCTTTGCTATTTACAGAACAGTTGTTTTATCCAAGAAATCAAATTGAAACTCTGTTTTTCCTGTTTTATATATTTCGCTGGGATAATGCCTTTTTTTAACACAATCATATAATGTCGTACGGCACCATATAACAACTGGTTTTTATTATCAACTTTTTCCCATGTTAATGGTGATGTGTCGATTTCGTTTGGTTTAACTTCATAAAAATAATTGTCGATCCCTTTATGTATATGCAGTTTTCGTCCTTTTTTTGCCAAGTCATCCCGACACCATATTGATTCTACCAAGCCGTCTTTGACCAAATCATCCAGTTCAAAAGAAAACAAGACGGACCTCTTTACCATTTTTTTTAGAACTGGGTCATTACCACGCCATTTTACAGGCTCGGTTAAACACGAAACGGTTCTGCTGCGGCCAGGGAATGTTTTTTCCATCCATGCGATAACATCTTTGCGTTTGTTTGATTTGGCATATGACGAATATCGTTTCAGGTCCGTTGGATGTTTCGCATATGAATACAAACCATCTGTTAAAATAGT
>JAFXGD010000018.1 GCA_017513285.1 Alphaproteobacteria bacterium | reverse complement strand
TGCCATTAAACATTGTTTTATATTGATTCTTTTTTCCAAACGTTGCCAGAACACATATTGGCATATCAGGTATTGTGACAAAGACTGTTTGTTATACGCACCTGAAAATTTTTCGATTATTGCTTTACAGTCAATTGTTTTGTCGTCGTCTGCGGCGGGTGCATCAATAATTTTAATTTCGTCGTTATTAATATCTGCCACCAATGCGTCCGGCAACAAAGACGTTCCGGCCGGCCGGATGTCGATAATTGTTGCGCCTGATTTGCCATTGTCCAAACCGACAGACGTTTGGTCACGCAATGTCACGTTGGATGTATACAGTGTTCCGACTTCGATTCCTGACTTGGCGCTGTATTCCAACGTTTCGTTATCGATATATACATCTTGTCCACGTGCTGCGTTTATAAAAGAAGACACATCCAATCTTTCAACATCAAAGTTTATACGATCGGAAATCAATGCCCCGCCCACATTCCAATCGCCGGGGCCTGTGAATGCGGTGTGTCCTGCGACCATTGACATGTCGTATGCGGCTGCATTTTCTGCGTTAATGTTACCTGCGCCCCCGAATTTTGACAGTGTTTTTGCATAAACACTGTTGGTGTTTAATTCGCCACGTGTCAGTGTCAGTGCCGATTCCCCAGATTGACTTTGGAATATTGTGCGTCCGGCGGTCATATTTTCAATATTGCTGCGAATTTTTCGTCCGGCTTCTGTGCCGATAACATTTATGGTATTTGCAGCAACACTGTCGAATTGGCCCCGCACAGCGAACAGGTCGCCAGCATTATTAATTGAAAAATTCCCCATTTTCAAATCGGCCAAGAATCCTGCGTTATCTAAATTTTTTTCATTTCTGCGCACGACATCGGAATATGTTTCTGCCAATTCGATACCGACTTGGATTTTTTTATCTGCGTGCATTGCATAGAATCCAATTCTGCGTGCCAATTCGGCCCGTGTTAATTCGCTTAATTTATCATCGGTTAATTCCAAATATGCGGACACCGCCACGGGTGTTTTGTGGATTACCAATGCGATATCTTGCCCCAGTGCGGTCTTTGGCACAAAACCCAAAGGCAATCCATACGGTTCCAAAGTGTCTGCAAAATCATTACCTGTGATAACCGTTGTATCAAAAGGAATATTTTTTGCATTTTCTTGGATAAAGATACGTGCGGCGGTTTGTGCGACATCTATCTGATGTGTTGCGGCATGCATTCGTGCATCTGCATTTTGTTCGGTAATTTTGCGTGCCATGAACGGCATAAAGGCAAACACCAACCCCAATGCCAACAATGCTTGGAATAAAAAGTTACCACGACAATTCTGCACGAACTCTCCTCTGTACAGTCTCAGCATAGCAATACAAAAAAAATATTGCAATCTGTTTTCGGATGTTTTAAGATTTGCACGTAAACAATAACAAGGGGATAACGGTACCGATAAATCGATTTCCGTTATGGCAAGAATAATTTCCTGATATATTTAAAATAAAGAACAGATATGCAAAACAAAAAAAATCAATCCTCGGTCGGACAAATGATTCAACGCTGTCATAAATGGCGTCAAAAAAGAAAACAATATATTGACCAAGCCCGCCAAACATCGGACGAAATCGAACGTGAACGTCTGTTACAGGCGGCGGAACATTATGGTCGTATCGTTAATGCCGAACAGGGTAAGATAGATTCAACCCGTGACCCAAAAGATAAATCTGCCGCCGAAGAAACGGTTGTCGCCGCAACGGACACTGGTGAAGGTGCCGATACATCTGATGATGAAGATACGGGATTTCCGGATTTTATTACCAATCTGAAATAGTTTAAAAAACGCACGTTTGGTGCGTTTTTATTTGTTGAAATTTAACTATTGTTTGCTATGCTTGTGAAAAGGAAAGAATTTAACAATGAATGGCAACTATACTGTATTGGCACGCAAATATCGCAGCCAAGATTTTAAATCGTTAATTGGCCAAGATGTCTTGGTTAAAACATTGACAACTGCAATAAACACATCACGCATTGCGCATGCGTACATTTTTACAGGTATTCGTGGTACCGGGAAAACCAGTACGGCCCGCATTCTGGCCAAAGCGTTAAATTGCTTGTCATCTGATGGTGCGACGGCCGAACCATGTGGCACATGTGAAAACTGTCGTGCGATTGCGGCGGGCCAGCATATTGATGTTATGGAAATTGACGCTGCATCGCATACCGGTGTTGATAATATGCGTGATATTTTGGATGCGGCGCAATATCGTCCAACGAATGGTCGTTATAAAGTCTATATTATCGACGAAGTTCACATGTTATCTACATCTGCATTTAATGCGCTGTTGAAAACATTGGAAGAACCACCCGCACACGTAATATTTATTTTGGCGACGACCGAAATTCGTAAAGTTCCGGTTACTATTTTGTCCCGTTGTCAACGTTTTGATTTGGTGCGTGTTCCTGTCGATACTTTAAAGCAGCATTTTGCATGGATTGCCGAACAAGAGCAGGTCGAACTAACCGATGGTGCAAATGAATTATTGGCCCGTGCGGCGGATGGTTCTGTGCGTGACGGCCTGTCTTTGTTGGACCAAGCGATTGCCCAAACCGGCGGTCATGTTGATGAAACGGCTGTGTTGGATATGTTAAAACGTGCCGACAGGGGTGTTGTCGTTGATTTTATGAAGACTGTATTGTCGGGTGACACGGCGGCTGCTTTGGAAAAAGTTGATGCCATTTACAACAATGGTGCGGATTTATCCATGTTATTGACCGATATGATGGAATGGACACATTGGGCGACACGCATGCATCCATCTATTCATGCGGGTGATGTTGTGAATTTGCCATATACAACGGACCAACGTGACCAAATCCAAGATATAAATTCACGCATAACTTTGAACACTTTGTCCCGCATATGGCAGGTTTTGGTTGCGGCGGTTCCTGAAATGCAAGCGACCAGTAATCAAAAGCAGTGTTTTGACATGTTAATTGTTCGTTGTATGCATATTGCTGATATGCCTTCGATTCCCGAATTGTTAAAGCAACAAGAATCTGCAAATCGTGTTCGTGATGTTAAAAATATTTTTGCGGACCGCATGGCGGCGCCTGTGTCGGAACCCGTGGCCCAGTATTTAACAATAACATCTGCGCTGGAATTGGCGAATGAATTACAGAAATCAAAAGAGATATTGTTGTATTCTTATTACAGTGGCAATATTGAAATAACCCAGTTTTCAGATGGTGAAATCAAATACTTTGATCGCAAAGGCGATGCGGATTTTGCGCATAAATTATCGACATGGTTAATGGATAAAACGGGGCGCACATGGAAATTGGTTCGTGAAATGGCATCTGCCCATGTTCAAACCGTATCGGAACAAAAACAAGAAGAACTGGTTGCCGACCCATTGGTGGCCAGTGCGATGAGTTTATTTGAAAATGCAGAAATTGTGGGGGTAAAATAATGATACATGAATCTGGTCGTTCTTTGTTAGAGGTCATTGGTGTAATGGCGATTGCCGGTTTAATGACGGTTGGGGCGTTTTCTGCATATCAGGTTATGCGCACCAATCAAACACGCACAATCGCAAATGCAGATTTAAATAAATTGGTCGAAGATACAAAATTATTATTCGAATCACGTGGCACATATGATGGTGTATCGGTGGAATATTTAATCAAAGCCGGTGCATTAAAATCGGGCGCATCGCCTTTGGGTGGTGCGGATTGGTCGGTTGTATCCAGTGCCGATGGCAACACTTTTTCAATCAACTTGGTTGATTTAACAAATGGTGAATGCGAATATTTTGCGACCAATCGTCCGACGTGGGCCACCATGGTTTTGGTAAACGGATTGGAAGTTGGCATGACCACCGGGTGTTTTGATTCAAATACAAATCAATTGTCGTTTATTGTAGAATGATATTAAATATACGTCGATACATTTTATCAATAACTTTATGCGCATTGTGTGCATGCGCCCCGTATGTCAGTCCCGATCGCACCACATGGCGCACATACTTGACCGGGGCCAGTTTTACGGATATGACCGAAATGGCACGTGTGGCAAAGCGTCCGGTATATTTGGGTGCAGGTGGTCGCACGGTTTCATCGGCGGTTGATGCGTCTGATGCATTGGAATATGGCGACAAAGCAACAAATGACAATATTGTTGCCCGTGAATATATGTCCAAATTAGAATATGAATTATATGATGCGTTGCGCACCCCCGGCGTATCGGTTCAACGTGCCGGCACAGACGTTGTTGTGATTTTGGTTCGTGATGCGGTTATGGAATTAAATGTTGGTGAAATATCGGCGGTTGGTGATAAAACATTGCGTACGATTGCGGATATATTGCGTAAATACGATGCCACGTTTATAGAGATTGCAGGCTATACCGATGCGATGCGTGATGCCAATGCGGCGAATGCATTGTCAATGGATATGGCCCAGCGTGTTGGTGTGCATTTGTCACGTCACGGCATAAATACGGTCCGTATGTTTATTGTGGCCCGTGGTGCCGCCCGTCCGATTGCAGGCCAAGATGAGGTGGGGCGGTTAACAAATCGTCGGTTGGAATTACGTATTTCGCCGGCACGATAACTTTCCCTTTTCATTTAAAAAAATAATTGTTATAGTGCGCACATAACAAAAACAAAGGAAGAAAAAATGGTACAGAAAAAAGAAGTTAAAAACTATACAAAAACTGGCATTATTGCGGCGGCCGTTATTGCGGTTGCGGTATTGGGTGCATGGGGTGTATCTGCATTAAATCGTGGTGGTGCATCTGTTTCGGATGCGATGGCGGTTGTATCGTCGGATGCGGCATCTGCGGCGAATATGCGTATTGCGGTTATTCGCATGGATGCGATTCAAACGACGGCGGATGTGTTAAAAGATTTGCGTTCCCAGAAAGAATCATATGAATCTAAATTGCGTGATGAATTAACCAAAAAGCAGAAAGAGTTAGAAGAAGAAAAAGCAGAGATAGAAAAATCTCAAGACGTCTTGTCACGTGATGCGTTACAGCGCCGTGTTGTTGACTATCAAAACCGTGTCACAAAATTACAGCGTGAATTGACCGAACGTGCGCAAAGTGTTGAAATGTCATTCCAAAAAGCATTGAATGAAATCCAAGAAAAACATTTGGATCCTGTTATCGAAGGAATCATTGCGAAAAAGCAATTGTCATTGGTAATTGATGGTCGTATGGCCCGCACCGGTGCAGATGTTGCGAATTTGGATATCACAGACGAAGTTATCAAAGCATTGGATAAAAAAGTATCAAAAGTCAAAATGGATAAACCACAAGGCTTTTAATTACATATGAAAAATCCCCCGTTTGGGGGATTTTTTTGTGCGTATTATTTATTTGGAATAATTTTAATTTCAACACGTCTGTTTTGCGCACGGCCATCGGCGGTTGCGTTTGATGCGATTGGGTTTGACGACCCCATTCCCATAACTTCGAATCGTGATGCTTTGACACCTTGGCCTTGCAAATACGAAGCAACTGATTGCGCACGGTCTTTGGACAATGTTAAATTGTAATCTGCACTGCCGGTGCTGTCTGTATGTCCCGAAACCATAACTGTTGAATTGCTGTATTTATTCAAGACTTTTGCAACAGAATTTAATACCGCATAGAATGAAGAGTTGATATCCGCCGAATCGGTTTTAAACGTGATGTTGCCCGGCATAATCAATCGGATGCTGTCGGGTGTTTCGACGACTTGGACGCCGGTTGAAGCCAATTCCGCACGCAGTTCTGCCGCCTGGACATCCAAATAGTATCCAACGCCGCCGCCCAACGCCGCGCCGGCCAATCCGCCAATCAGTGCGCCTTTGCTGCTTTGTGTGCTGCCGATTAATGCACCTGCGCCTGCGCCGATTGCGGTTCCCCATGTTGATTTTGCGGTCTGGGTTTGTCCGGTATATGGGTTAACGGTTGTGCATCCGGCCACGACGGCGGTTAACGCCAAAACAGAAATGATTTTTTTCATGCTTTCTCCTTTTCTTGTTATTGCGGATATTATTTTAAACCATAAAATCAGAAAACACAAAAAATAAAAACCACCGCATGGTGGTTAAAATTCTTGGTGGGTGTTGAGGGACTCAAACCCCCGACCCTCTCGGTGTAAACGAGATGCTCTAATCAACTGAGCTAAACACCCATATCGCTTTATCAGCCCGCCAATAATATACTATAATTTTGTGTTTGTCCAGTATTTTTTTATTCTGCGATATTGCCGGTTGCGATTTCGACTTTTTCACGTCCCACCACAATGTATTTTCCGTCCAATGTGGGCTTTGCCTGCTGTTGAACAGGGGTGTTCCAATATACAGCCCCGTCTTTGTTTGCGATGGCATATAAATTGTCGTCTGTTGCCACGACGAATGAATAATTTTCTGTTATGACAAACGGCACGGCAACCCCGATATTTACGCACCATTGTTTTACGCCCGATGTTGCGTTTATTTTACAGAATGCATCGCCCAGTCCGCCTGCAAAAATCGCATTTTTAACCGGCACAATTGGTGCGATTATATCCACCACAGGTGCGCCGCCGGTCATATTGCTGGGGCGGAATACGTCTGCAATCCACACAATATTGCGATTTGTGGTGTTGATTTTAACGACTTCGCCGGTTGTTAATCCCGCATAAATATATTTCCCGCTGCATATTGGTTTTTTGTCTGCGGCAACGGTGTTTTTGGTTGGAAAACCGGAAAACAGTTTTTTATCGCCATTGCGTATAACGTTTGCATTGTCTTGCGTATATGGGCAATTGTCATTATTGAATACGATTTCATTGGTTGGGATATCTGTAATGTTTTTGTTTTCAACCTTGATATTTGCATGATTGAATACAGACGTCCGCACCCCCGGCAAAATGGGGTCGTGTTTATCACATGCCCCAAGCGCACACATACACCCCAATACTGCAAATAATTTACGCATATTTACGCCCTTTTTTTGTTATCTCAAGCTTTCTGCAGTGTTCAAGATTTCTGATGGTGCGTCTTTATCTGCGATAATTTTATCCAATATTTTATTTGCAGTTTCCCGGTCGCCTTCGGCCAAGTATTTCTGTGCAACCATCAATCGCCCTGTGTAATAATATGGCGAACTTTTTGTATCTGTTCCGTCCAAGTATTTTTTGACTTCTGCGGCGGTCATTTCATCGCCACGATTTGCGACGATATGCAATTTTGCCAAATCGCCAAAGTCACGTGTGTTTGCGTTATCGGCCAATTTTTCCAACTTTGCCATATCTTTATCAATCAGATACGCTTGGAACAGTGCCAAATCTGCGGCTGCGCCGGACGTATTGTCTGCCAAAGCGGCCAACGCATTTGCATCCATGTTTTCCACGGCGGTTTCATATGCAACGGCTGTGGCGATTTTATTGGCGTTATGTGTGCGGATACCGATTTGAATACCTGTGGCGATAATCAGTATTGCCAATGCCGCCACCATAAAGTGTTTAGAATATTTTTTGACAAACCGCAGTGTTTTTTCATTATTCACTTCTTCCCATACTTCACGATACAGTGCATCTTCCATATGTTCGCTGTATGTTTTTTTGACTGGTTTTACATTTTTGTTTCTTTCTAACATGTTTGCCATAATGATACTCCTGTGCTTGAAAAATGTTAAATTATGGTATACTATAAAGGTTATGAGAAAGGAAATCAAGAACGCTTTGCCGGCTGTAAAAAATTCTGGGATTGTTGCCGCCCGTGGGGTCAGTGATGAAAACAGTCTGGCCCAGTATATACAAAACGTGCAGAAAATTCCGGTTTTGACCGCCGAACAAGAATACGAATACGCAATCCGTTGGACCCGTGAACGTGACCAACGTGCCGCCGAACAATTGGTGGCCAGTCATCTGCGTCTGGTCGTATCTGTGGCGTATGATTATAAAAACTATGGCATACCTGTGTCTGAATTGATTGCCAGTGGTAATATGGGCTTGATGCAGGCGCTGCAAAAATTCGACCCGGAAAAAGGCTTTCGTTTTTCGACCTATGCTATGTTTTGGATAAAGGCGGAAATTTACGAAACGATATTAAATAATTGGTCGATTGTGCGCATTGGGTCGTCTGCAAATCAAAAGCGTGTATTTTTCAATCTGTCCCGTGCCAAACGTGCATTGGGTATAATGGACAATAATTTAACGGACGAACAGACGGAACAAATCGCTGAATATTTGGATGTGCCTGCACGTGATGTTTCCCGCATGGCGACCCGCATTGGCGCCCGTGACGTGTCTTTAAATGCGCCGCTAAATTCCGAAGACGGTGCGACGGATATTTTATCGAACATGGCCGATGGTCGTGCGACGGTCGCAGATACTTTGGAACAAATCGAATTTCGTCGTCGTGGATATGACCTGTTGCGCAAGCATTTACAGCAGATGTCCGAACGTGATCGTGAAATTTTGGTCGCACGTCGATTGCGTGAACCTGTCGCCACGTTAGAGGCTTTGTCACAAAAATATGGCATATCACGTGAACGTGTCCGCCAGATAGAAGAACGTGCGTATAACAAACTGCGTGATGCAATTTTGGCAGAATCCGGTGAAGGAAAATAAATGTCTGTATTAAATAAAATATCCTTGTTATCTGTATTATTATTGTTGCCCGGCGTATCGCATGCGTTGGATTATGATGCGGGGCGGTTTTCGTTTCGTTTAACGGGTTATGGCACGTCGGGGATTATTGAACCGGACTTTGCATCAACATTATTTATTGGTGATTGGCGCATTCGGGGCCAGGTGAAGTATAATATGTCATCGGGGGCAATTGGTGCGGTCTATGCATTGGACGAAGCGGCATTGGACAAAGGAAATTTTGCCCGTGAAACATTCATGTTTGTTGAATTGGATGATGTTGGTCGTGTTGAATTTGGCTTAACGGATTCTGTCGCCCGCAAATTGGGTATTGGTTTGCCTGATGTTGGTGGTCTGCGTATAAATGACCGTCCGATATATAACGAAAAGATTATGCCCGATGGTCCTGTGATTGCGGATACGACTTTGACGTCTGGGCGTATGATTCCACGTATTAATTTGGTTGCGTCTGCGTCATCTGGGGCGCAGTATGGCGTGTCATTTGCGGGTCTGTCCACGGATTATGATTGGGCGGCAGATGTGGGGTTAAAGTTGCGTAATTCTGCCGGTAAGTTAAAGACCGCATATTCTGCGGGTGCATCCTTTATATTCCGACCGGATGATTTTGATAACGAAGTTTATACCCCCGGGGTCACTGCCGATTGGCGGGCCCAGGCAACATTGGGCATGAATGTGCAGTACAACAGTTGGATTTGGGGATTAACGTCACGTGTGATATACGACCAAAATCCTATTGGTGATGTGTCTGATGGTTTTGTTGTTGGAACGGGCGTCAGTTATGATTTGTTAAAGTACAGTGTTTCTTTGACGTACATGTTTTCTGATACAGGCGTATGGCAAAGTGATATTGATGATTTTTATGATAACACCGTTGTTGCATCATTTCGGTATAAATACAGTGAATTCGTAGATGGTTGGATTTCGGGTGGCACGACGTCCGAAACGCCATTTGTATCTGCGGGTTTACGTGTCACGTTTTAAATGTATAATCAAAAATATAAATTCTGATTGGGTGTGACATTCATGCGGTTTATTGTTTACAGGATTAAAAAAAATTGATATAATTACACCAAGTGTACACAGTCTGTGTAGTATTTTTACAACGGAAAGGTTGGGTTTCTGGCGCATTGCCAGATGCACAAGGAGAGTCATATGAAAGGTCAAAAAGTTACAGATTCACTAAAGAATGCCATGGGTACGGTATTTTTATTGGCGGGTGCATTCTTTGTCTGTTCAACATTGTTGTCTATGCGTTCGGTTTTTGCCGATCCGATTGCGCCGACGGGCGGTATGTCGGTTGGTGCAAATGAAAATCCACGTGCATCCCGTACGTCTTCACGGACCAGTCCACGTTATCAAAATTCTACGGCACGCAGAACGGTTGCCCGTACGGCGACAAATCCACGTGCGACGGCGGCGCCTGTGGCAACTGCGCCAAATCGTGCCACACCAACACGCAGTGTTGTGACCCGTACGGCGACAAATCCACGTGCGACGGCGGCACCTGTGAACACGCCAAATCGTGCCACACCGACACGTCGTGTTGTATCACGTGCGGCGGCGGCAACCAACCGTGCGACGGCGGCCCGTAATGTTCGTGCCCGTGTTGCGGCAATATCTGCAAATGAAGATGCACGTGTGTCGTTAACGGGTGGCGCCATCCGGGGCAGCAAAAAAAGCACATCAAGCACATATTCATATCTGACGAATAAATTATACACGGGTAATTATTCCAATATTATTGACTCTTCGACCGGATTGATTTCGGCCGACGCATACAGCAATTGCATGGAATCATATTATACATGTATGGATGAAATTTGTACGGCACGTAATGCGGCCCAACGTCGTTGTGCCTGTGCCGGTCGTGTCAAAGCCTTTGCCGAAGCCGAAGCCGCTTTAGAGGTCGCTAACGAAGAATTAATCAAAGTTTCTGGCGAATTGGCTTTATTGGTTGCCAGTGGTGGCAAAGACATATCCGATGCATTTAAATTGACCGATGCTGAAAAAGTTTTGAATTGTATTTCATGGGACGAAGCCAAAAAGAAGTCTGCATCTGACCTGCAAGAATGGTGCTATGACCATGGGTTTTATGATGGCCAAGGCAACGGTGCCACGAATTGTGAACCAAAGTATTGTAAAGAAACCGGTAATAATTTCGGATTTGATGTCGCAAACATAGACGGCAATTCATCCGATATATTGGCGCAATTGCAATCATGGGCATCCGCCAAAGAAAATGCAACCAAGATTTTAATCAAAGATGAAGACAACTTGTTTGGTGCATTCACAGGCATTAATGACATTGTTGGTGGATTGGCGGGTATCAGTGGCACAATCAGCGGTTTGGGTACCGATGCAGAAGCCAAAGATACTTTGGCGGAAACATGGGGATACGATTTATTTGAATACGCACATGACAATGTCTGCGCCCGTGTATTGGATTCGTGCTTTAACGGAATTTACGAAGCCTGTGGTTCGCCTTCGACATTTGGTGGCAAATGTGCCAATGGGCAAGTGTCCAGTTGTCCATTCAACTATAATTCGAACGTGGATGTTGATGCGTCGGGCAATATAAAATTAAATGAACGTGGCACATCTGTGACCACAAACACATCTGCGACATGCTTTGGTTATACAACGGCGACCGGCGACCCATATGGCGACCTGCGTGGACCGGTTGCGGATGCACGTCGCAGCATTATCAACAAATATCTGTTGGATGCCAATGCGGATTGTGATGTGTATGGTGACCAATTGCGTGCAACCGCCCAGAATATCGGGTATCAAAAAGTTGCCGCGCAACAGGCATTACAACAGAAACGTTTGGAATTCAAATTGGCCGAAGAAGAAGAAGTTGCCGCCGCTGCAGATGCCGCCGCCAGCAACTTTAACGAATGCGTCAGTGAAATTGTCGATTGCTATGAAAAGCAGGCAAAATCCAACGATAACTGGACAGATGCACGTATAAAATCATACTGTGCGCAGATTGCAAATGTGCCACATTGTTACGAAGAAATGATATGTACACCATCTGCAAATCAATTCTATGCGGTTATCGACATGCCTGACAGTGAAAATTGCAGCAATACAGAAGATCGTACAACGAACACATGTCGTAACGTCGTGACATTGAATGAAATATTAAACGGTACAGGTGCTGATGCATCTAAAACCGGAACGAATTCTGCGGCATTACGTGAACAGTGTTTGATAAACTCTGGTGTTCCCGAAATGATACGTAATTGGGCATCGGAATCAGACGAATAAGAAAATCCCCCGTTTGGGGGATTTTTTTTATTAATGTTTATTTTAATATCTTTTCCATAAATGCATTATGGTTTTCCAAATCTGCGGGATTTGGTTCATATTTTCTGTATGGGAAATCACCACCAACCTTTGGGTGTGCCAACATTGCGGCATGCTGCTTGGCAATTATTTCGGACACGTCTGGTGCGGGTGCCGTATTTTCCAATTCGATAAACACCTTGGCCAGAATTTCCGAGTCAATCAATGCCCCGTGTGCATCTGCACGTGCGGTCAGTGATATTCCATACCATTTTGCCAATGCGTCCAAAGAATAACTTTTTGGTCCAAACACACGGTTGCGTGCAATAACAATAGAATCCAATTGTTGCGCACGTGGAATCGGGGGCAGACGCAGCATTTCCAATTCGTGGTTAATAAATGGAAAGTCAAAATCCAAACCATTGTGTGCGACAATTTTGCTGTCGCCAATAAATTCCAAGAACTTTGGTGCAATAACCGACATTTTTGGTTTGTCTTCCAAGAATGCGTTTGAAATTTTATGCACCATGTATGTATCTGGTGGAATGATTTTTCCTTCGGGATTTATGTATTCATGGAATGTGTTATCTGTTATTTTCCCGTCTATGATTTCCACCGCCCCGATTTCGATGCATCTGTCGCCACGCATGTAATCAAACCCGGTTGTTTCAATGTCAAAGCAAATAACACGATTCATTTTTCCAATCCTTGATAATAAATGTTCGTCGTATTATAATAGATGCGTGAAATTAATGCTAGAAAATCTTAATCCCGAACAAAGGCGTGCCGTTGAAACGACCGGCGGGCCGTTATTGGTATTATCTGGGGCGGGTACGGGCAAAACACGTGTGTTAACCACACGCATTGCATACATATTAAATAATCGATTAACACAACCATGGAATATATTGGCATTGACCTTTACCAACAAAGCCGCCAATGAAATGAAAAATCGTTTGGCCGAATTATCGGATGGCGCATGGTATGCGGGTGACATTTGGTGTGGTACATTTCATTCAATGTGTTTGCGCATATTGCGTGCAAATGCCGAACGTGTTGGGTTGCGTCGCGACTTTATAATTTTTGGCGAAGACGACCAACGTGCCGTGATTAAATCATTAATATCAACTGCGACCAAAAGCCCATATGACTATGTCGAAGAATTTTCCACCATCAAAGACAAAGGTTTGGTTGCGCTGAAAAATACCGATAAATTATATACGGCATACAATGCCGAATTGGCGCGCTTAAATGCGGTTGATTTTGGCGATATAATATTAAAAGTTTTGGAATTGTTTAACAATCATGCGGATGTTTTGCTGCGCTATCAGAATCAGTTTCACTATATCTTGGTTGATGAATTTCAAGACACCAATACCGCCCAAATGGAATTGTTGCATTTTCTGACACGTGACAAAGAATTTCCGAATATTTGTTGTGTTGGTGATGATGACCAATCGATTTATTCATGGCGTGGTGCCGAAATTCAACATATATTAAATTTTGAAAAAAACTTTGCGGGTACAACGGTAATTCGTTTGGAAACAAATTATCGCAGTACGGCCAACATATTGGGTGCGGCCAATTCATTGATACGGCACAATAACGGCCGTTTGGGCAAAGATTTGCGTGCGACAGATTCTGCCGGAACCGGCGACCCGGTTTATGTCTTGACACTGCCGACCGATTGGGACGAAGCCCGCATAATCGCCGATTCAATTTTACGTGAAGATGCGACAAATTTTTCCCGCTATGCATTATTGATACGTGCGGGCAGTTTATCCCGCATATTCGAAGAAGAATTTACATCCCGTGGCATACCGTACAAATTAATTGGTGCAACTAAATTCTATGATCGTATGGAAATACGTGATGCGATTGCATATTTGCGATTGTTGGTATATCGTTTTGATGAAATATCATTTTTGCGTGTGATTGCAAAGCCCCGCCGTGGCTTTGGTGACAAAGCGATTGAAAAACTGCGTGCGGCGGCGCCTGATTTAATGACGGGATTACGTGTGGCACCATTGGCGCCCAAACTGCGTGCGGCGGCGGATGAATTTTTATCTGCGTTTGATTTTCCGTGGCAAACGATGTCGCCCCGTGATGCGGCGCAAACATTACTGGAACGTTCGGGTTATTTGCGTATGTGGTCTGAATCCAAAGATGCCGATGCCGCCGATCGTTTAACGAACATTCGTGAATTGATAACATCTGTTATATCGAAATATGACACATTGCCCGAATTTTTAGAGCAAGCCGCCCTGATGACCACGGACGATGATGAATCTGCCGATTTGGCGAATCAGAATTCCAACTGTGTGCGCATCATGACGATACATGCCGCCAAAGGTTTGGAATTTGATACTGTCTTTTTACCCGCATGGGAAGAGGGCATATTCCCCAATGAAAAAGCCGTCCAATGCGGTGACATCGAAGAAGAACGTCGTTTGGCATACGTTGCGATAACCCGGGCCCGTCGTCTGTGTATTATTTCAAATGCGGCATCACGAATGATTTTTGGTTCACGACAATATAATTGCCCCAGTCGTTTTATATCTGAAATGGATGACAGATTTTTAACCATGCCATATGGTGGCGTATATTCGGCCCGTGGTGGTGTTTGTTCATCGTCTGTATCAAATTATGCGTCCGCACCAAAACCTGCGTCCACGGTCAAAAAAGCGACGGTTTTGGGCAAATTGGTTGTGCATACAGAATTGGGCAGTGGTGTTGTAATTGAAGATGGTGGCGACATATTAACCATTGCATTCAAGGCGCGCGGAATAAAGAAGGTCGCCCGTAATTTTGTAAAGATTATATAAATATAACTTATTTGCCGCGCACGAATTTCCAGAATTCTTTACCCGTCTTCCATGTGCCCTTGGCCACGTTTTGTGTATATTGACGTAAAGCAGTACCCATAGAATCATTGATTTGCCCACCCAGGTTTTTGGCAATTTCTTCTGATTTTGTGGCAAAATGATAAACCAACAAAGCCAC
>JAFXGD010000017.1 GCA_017513285.1 Alphaproteobacteria bacterium | reverse complement strand
CTGCACCCTGATACCAGGCGCACAAAAGAACAATTTCATCTTCGCACGGGATTGATTATAAACCATATTTATGCCATTGCAAATAAAAACAACATCAATAAAATACGTGACACATGACAATGTAATTGTATATCAATCCAATGATTGACCCGCAAATATAATAAACATCATTTTTTGATACAGTGTTAATGTCGTGCGACAATGGGCAATCTGATAATATTCAGATTCACTGGAAATCGCCAAAATATCACACATGACATATATTGGCAAATTATGCCGAACACGAAATTGTTCTATTTGAAACCCCGCTTTCATAACAAATCCTTGTTAAATTAAAAACCGCATTTGAAATTCAAAAGCGGTTGGAGTTCAAACACTATCAAAGCGAATAGCGGGCTTATTCAATATATTCACCACACTCCAACCGCATAAAGGTCGGAGTTTTAACGCCACCATGGCGCGCTTTGCCGGATGTTTGATTCCCACATTGAGAACACCCCAAAGCACGTGCATTATACGAACAAAAACAAGAAATTACAATATAAAAAAAATCGCCCATGCGGGCGATTATCTTTATTCAGACACAGTTGTGTCCGTATCCGTTGACGGTACATCCGCCGCCACACCCGCAAAGCCAGCCAATTCGGACATCAATCGTTGCAGACGGGCAATACTGTCACTGTCATTTAACGCAACCGCAATTGTATATGCGGATTCCAGGTCAACACGGGTTGCCTCGATATCACTTAAACTTAAATTCAGCGCCGCAGATTTTTCAAAATAACTCATTGCACGTGATGACAGGCGTTCACGGTCTTCCAATGTTGTGGCGCCTTGAATCTGTTCCGATATCACACGAACCGCAGATGAATAATCGGCAATCGCTTTACGAAAATCACCCAATGCTGTATAGGCTTCGGCACGTTCGGCATACACACCCGGGTCAACCGTACCTTCGGGGCGGGATAAAGAATTGGTGTAATCTGCAACTGCACCTTCCCAATTTTTCAACCACAAATTCAACTGACCACGGCGGGCATACAAATCACGCATTTGCAAAATCGCACTGGGGTTCGTGGTGTTGGCCGCCATTGAATTGTTAATGTCTGCCATTGCCGCTTCGTAATTTTCCAAACGCAAATTCAGCAAATATCTGTCGTAATATGCAACAGCACTGGTTGGGTCTTTGGATAACGCAACATCCAAATCCGCCAACGCATTTGCATAATCACCGTTTTGCATATAGGCTTCGGCACGTAAAATATACGCTTCGACCGATGCCGCACCGCCATCAATCACAGCCGCCAAATCAACCAAAGCCGCATCAATATCGCCATCCATTAAACTCTGTTTCGCATTATTATAATATTCGGCAGATTGCAATAATTTTTCTTCGGTAACGGCGACAGAATCCCTGACCGTATTCACATTGTGCGAACGACCCAAAATGTAAAATGACGCACCAAAGAAGAACAGAACAATAAACCAATAAATATAAATCGATACAGACCATGTATGGATACATGGTTTTGATTTTGTATCTTTAACAGGCGCAGCCGCCCGAACAGCCGGACGTTTTTGCGTATTGTTCATTTTCTTTGCGGATGTTTTTTTCATGCAAATCTCCCTTCCTTTTGAATGAATATTAGAAAGTTTTTAACATCACGTCAATTGTTTTCTGTGAAATTTTTTTAATTTTTCCAACCGGTAAACCACCCAAATGAATATTACCATATGATATGCGATGTAATTTACGAACCGGACAGCCACACGCACGCAGTACAATACGCACTTCGTTCTTTTTACCCGTCGTAATGGTGACACGTAATTCGTTTGATGATATTTCTTCAATTACCATTGGCGAATAATGAATACCATCAACCGTAACCCCATTGCGCGCACGCATCAGCCCAGATTTATCAATATTATTTACCGTCGCAATATATGTACGGGGAATGTTCGACGACGGCAAAGTTAAACGACGTGCCAATTCACCATCATTTGTTAACAACAACAACCCCGTTGTTTTATAATCCAATCGACCAACATACTTTAGATTTTTATATTCGTCAGGCAGACAATCGTATATAGTTTTGCGACCGTTCGGATCACGCACCGTTGTCATAGTATTTATTGGTTTATGAAACGCATATAATAATGTGTCGGGCCGACGTGATACCACCACACCGTCAACGGCGACCGTATCGCCGTCCCCCACAAAACACACAGGTGACGTAATTTGCACACCGTTAACCGCCACACGACCAGACGCAATCATTTCTTCGGCCGCACGCCGTGATGCGATACCACATTCCGATATAAACTTTGCAACACGTATCTTCATTTTATTTTAACACCTTGGCCATTGCAACAACCGCCGCCACTTCGGCACGCAGAATCGTTTTACCCAATGATATACCGCACGCACCCGCCGAATCCAATGCCGCAAATTCAGCATCCGAAAATCCGCCTTCGGGGCCAATTAAGACAGAACGCACAACACCCGGCATGGGCGATGTTTCTGCACCATGGGCCGCACGTTCATCGGCAAATACCAAACCCGATAAATCCAATTCGGAAAATCGACACGGTGGCAAAATAGTTGGCACACTGTTTCGATTGGATTGTTCGGCCGCTTCGATTACTATTTTTTTCATGCGTTCCCAATTTACATGATTGGTATTCGTGCGGTCGGTTATAACCGGTAAAAACCGCCCCACCCCCATTTGGGTCGCCATATTTAACAGGTCATCTGTGCGCTTTATCGGCGCAAACATTAATGTAATATCGTTCGACGGGTCGACATGCGACGTTTTATCGCCCACCAATAAAAAACGACCGTCCGCAGACAAAGTGGCAGCATATTCATTGCCGTCGCCAAACACCAAACAATCATTGCGACGCATAACACGTGTCAAATAATGCGAAACGTCACGTGATGCAGCAATGGTTGCCCCCACGGTTATTTCAGAGCCAACAAAAATTCTGGGTATATTTTTCATTTTTTTATATTTCCCGATTTATAATTTGCTTTTTTTCTGATATAATCTTAACACCATGGCAATGAAATTCAACTTTTTATCCGCATCCGGTAAAGGCAAGGGATTAAAAATATTCCGGTCGTCTGCATACGATGAACACGAACGCACCCCCTTGGCGCGTGAGTTTTGGTCAATCCGGTGGTCTATTTTAATTTGGTGGATTACCGCAATTATGTTTGCGTGTGCATTCCCCATCGAACAAATTTGGCGTTATGGGTGGTCGCCGGCAACACGGCAATGGTTGGATATATTTTTAGACCACGTGGTAAAATCGGGGGGACTGTCCGTATTTGCCGAAGTGCCATCATGGTTTATGCGATGCCTGCTGCGTCCGGATTACCCGTGTATTACACCACTGTTGCCATTGATTGGGTACTTCTTTTTGGTTGATGCGACCATGACCGATGAATTTAACCCGCACAGTAAAGATAAATTCGATAAAAAGTCTTCACAAAAGGCAACCGCCGAAGACATTAAAAAAATGGCCCAAGATTTCAAAAATAAAGATGGGCTGTTCAAAGGTTTTATGATGGTGTTGGGGTATTTCAAAGGCAAACCATTGATGTTTGACGAACCACTGTCCACATTGTGCGTTGCGCCCCCCGGAACCGGTAAAACCGCAGGGGTCGTTATACCAACCATTTTGGAATGCGATAAAGTATCTATGATTATTAATGACCCAAAACCGGAACTGAAACAAACTACATCTGGATACCGTTCAACAGTCGGGCCGGTATTCATCATGAATTGGGCGGGCCAAGATGATCCGGCACGGGGTATTTATTACCCTTCATGGAACCCATTGTCGCCGGGACATGTGCCATTTAACCCCGAAGAACGTGATTTGTATATCGATTCTATTGCGAATACGTTGATTCCGGACACATCGGGGTCGTCGGCCGACCCACACTGGACCATAACGGGGCGGGCGGCACTGACCGGGTTTATACAATATATTATATCCAAAGTCGAACGTGCCAAAGCAGACGACTATTTCTATGCCCGCATGACAAACGGTACATTCAACGCCGAAGATGCGGCCGTATTGGGCGATTATTATCTGTCGATGTCATCCGACCCAAATGCATATGCCGCACATGCAATGCTGCAACGGGGTGAATTAAATGCCATGAACTATGTCCACGTGGGAACATGGGAAAAAATCCCGGATTCTTGGCGTGGAAAAGAGGCGTCATTGTCCATGATTTTGGATTGGCTGAATGCTTCACAAATCGCAATCGGTGAAGAAATCGAAAATCGACGCAGACAAGGTGACCAAATGGTTATGATGGCCGACCCACAAAAAGATATGTTTATGGCGGCGGTGGATGAAGCATTAAGATACTCTTATTCACATCGTGCCGTCACAGAATTGACCCAGTTGGCAAATACACCCGATAAAGAACGTGGTTCTATTATGTCAACCGCACTGTCGGGATTAAATATTTTCCGTAATGCCGCCGTGCGTAACCGTACCAGTCATTCGGATTTCCACTTCTCGGATTTACGTGGAATGATTGACCCACGTGACGGAAAAATGAAGCCGGTGTCGGTTTATCTGTCTATTAATATGGTTGATGCCCAGGCTTTGAATCCAATTACCGCAATATTCTTGGAATTAATGTCAAACTTTTTATTGGCCAATGCACCCGGTACCAAGCGTGGCACAGAAACAATGGGGCCGTATCCGGTTCTGTTCGTGTTGGACGAAATGCCGAAAATGCAAAAACTGCAAGCCGTTATCCAAGGGCCGGATTTGGGACGTGGTCAGAAAATTTCATATCTGATTATCGGTCAGGATTTGCACCAAATTGCAGAAAAATATGGTTCCGATGCCGAAGCAACCATTATTTCTACAACCGCCGCAAAAATCGTTATGCGACAAAATGACCCAGATACCGCTAAGCGATTCTCGGAAATGATGGGAAATAAAATGACCAAGAAAACTGTTAAAGGACCAGACGGTAAAGACAAAGAAGAAACAACCGAAGAATTACTGTATACGCCAATGGATATCATGAAGTTGCCAGAAGGTAAACAGTTGGTTATTATCCAAGGACACTATAACCGACCAATCGAAGCAGACCAAGAAAGATACTTCTTGAAAAAGAACGACGTACAAAAGAAATTGGCCGCAAAGGTGGCTTTGGGCGAATGTTCGCCTTTGCCAGAATTCTTGGTGCCGTCACATCACAGGGCATTGGGATACGTCGGAACACCACGTGTGTACGACCCACAAACCAAAATGATTAAAGATTTGGCATAAATATAAACGCCCGGTCGGGCGTTTTTAAACGATAAAGGAATGTTAAAAATATGAATGATAAATTTAATGAATTATTGCAATCTTTGCGGCCAAACGCACCCAGAACTATCGCATTGGCAATGGCAACAGATAAATATGCGTTAAAGTCTGTTATCCAGGCATATGACATGGGGTTTGCAAATGCAATTCTGTGCGGGCCGGCGGATGATATTCGGCGTGTTGCACAGGAAAATCATTTAAATATTGATGCATTCAAAATTGTCGATTGTGCCGACGATATCGCCGCCGCACAGTGCGCTGTAAAATTAGTGCGGGAAAAACAAGCCGATATTTTAATGAAAGGCTTGGTGCATACCGCAGATATATTGCGGGCCGTTTTAAACCGTGATACCGGTATTCGTGGGGATGGCATTTTGTCGCACGTGGCGTATATGTATTCACCCACTTTGGACAGACGGCTGTTTTTAACAGATATCGCAATGGTTATGTATCCAGATTTAGATAAAAAAGTTCAATTAATTAACAACGCCGTGTCTTTTGCACACAGAATGGGAATTGATTTGCCAAAAGTCGCACCACTGTGTGCGGTCGAAACATACAACCCCGCCATGAATGCGACCGTTGATGCAGATGCACTGCATCACATGAATACAGACGGAAAAATAAAAAACTGTATCGTGGCAGGCCCAATGGCGTTTGATATCGCCGTGTCACGTGATGCCGCAATCGCCAAAGGTATTGCGGGCCCAATTATGGGTGATGCAGATATATTACTGTTCCATAATATCGAAGCAGGAAACAATACCATCAAAGCAATGGTGCAATTCGGTGATTGGATTTTTGGTGGCGTAATCATGGGCGCAACCGCACCAATTATCATCAATTCACGGTCTGATTCAGAATTGTCAAAATTATTTTCCGTGGCTTGCGCATGTAAAATGTAGTATAATTAGTGTAATTTAAAGTCAGTGGTAAAAGGAGTTTCAATATGTTTGACGACCCAATCT
>JAFXGD010000016.1 GCA_017513285.1 Alphaproteobacteria bacterium | reverse complement strand
CCTGAAGGGGTTAAAGAAAGTGGCCACGGGTGTGGCGGCAGAGTCGTTGTCAAAAATTAAAAAGATTACAAAGCATTAAAGTTGTGCTGTAATAATTTTGTTTAACTTGAAATGGGCGCAGTTGCGCCTGTTTTTTTGTGTCTGTGGTGGCTGTATGGTATGTCGGATTATGTATAGTTGTGTTTTTGTGGGGCGGGGTGATTTGTTGGGCGGAAAAGGGGTTGTGTTATGGTTTTTTGATGTGTGACGTTGTGGGTTTGCTGTGTTTTGGGTGCTGTGTGGCGTTTGTGTAATTCGTGTTGATGTGGGTGGGGCTTTGGGTGATGTTGGTGCGCTTTGTGTGGATGTTTTTTATGTTGCGGCAAAACGGCAGTGGTGGCGGTGAAAATAGATTGCAGGGCGACATAATTAAAAGGCGCATAATATATATTATGTATAGTTTAATATGCTAACGCATATGTAAACATATACATAATATGGGGGTTGTTTTCTTGTTCGTTGGTGCTTAATATGCTGTTGGCGCTTAATATTCTGGCGCATATGTAAACTTATGCATAATATGTGATTTGTTTTCTTGTTCGTTGGTGTTTAATATTTTGGCGCATATGTAAACGTATGCATAATATGTGGTTTGTTTTCTTGTTCGTTGGTGTTTAATATTCTGACGCATTTGTAAACGTATATATAAATATGTGGTTTGTTTTCTTGTTTGTTGATGCCTTAATGTTTTGCTGTGTTTATAGTTATTTGTGGTGTTTAAGTGTGGTGTACGTTGGTTATGTGGTGTTTTTTTCTGATTACAAAAGGTTGTTTTTCAAATATGATAAATTGATTTAGTGTAAAAAATGGTGAAAATTGCCCTGCTTTGACATTAAAAATGGCAAAAAGTGGCGGATTTCTGCGGTTTTTTGCAGTTTTTTGTTCGGTGGGGCGTTAAAAATATGCGATTTTGATGGGGTGGGCGGCTTGTTTTCGGGGGTGTGTTGGTTGTGATTATTGCCGGGGTGCGCCCTGCTTTGTGTGTTGATATTGTTTTTTAAGTGTTGCTTGTATCACTTTGATTACAGTTTTTAATTTAACAAAATAAAAACACGCCAATCGGCGTATTTTTTTGCACTGTTTGTGTGTTTTATTTCTGCTTTTGCTTGACCGTGGCGCATTCTGATGTGCATTGGATTTTGTTGATGTACATATGTAAAAAAATAGGCGGATAATTTTATAATCCGCCCTGCTTTTTCGATTATCTGTGTCGTTGCAATTTTCTGATTTTTTTATGATAACGCTGGGCGTCTTTTTTCAGGGTTTTGGCGGATTGAGATGCGCATCCGGACGCCAAGAATAATAGTGCCGCAAAGCCCAGGCGGCTGTATTCGGGATTTGATGTGTCGTTCGCCATTGATGACAGTGCTGATAACAACAATGCAATGCCGGCGCATGTGCCAAGTATGCCGGCAAAGCGGGACATGTTTGCTTGGCGTATTGTGTTGGCGCGCATTGTTTCATAGTATTCCATACGGGAATGTTTGGTGCAAATTTGTTTAGAACCTTTTGGGGTGTATTCGTTGCTTGTGATTGTGCATTGTTTGGCACAGCCGTTGCATATATAGTTTTTATTCATTGTATTTTATCCGATTTGTTTATTTGTGTTTGCTTGTTGTGTACATCTTTGGGAATAATGCGGCGCCCAATGTTTGCTGCATATATTTGTCAACGCATTTGCCCGCCGCCAATTGGCGAAAACAGTGCAATTTGCGTTCCGTAGGTGTATGTTTGGCGGCATTAAAGTATTCGTCGCATCTGCATTTTTTTATGTCGCATATATTGCACAGGTACAGCGTGGAATGGTCGCCGTAGCCCGAACCAATGTAATAGGTTACGGTTGCGGCCATTGCACGTTTGATGCAACTGTCTTTTTCGATGCGTGTATCCATCAGCGATTGTATAAAACGATTTGTTTTATAAAATGTCATGTGATCCAAATTATTCAAGTGCAGTAAATGCTGAATTTCCGGGTGATATACCACCCAGCGCAAATTCAGATGGGCCAATTTATACATGGTTTGCCTTTTGTTTTAATGTTTTGTTTAGCGTTGCTTGCATTTGCGGTAGTTGTCACAATGTGTCGCAATCTGTTCCCCCAAGCGTTGCGCAGATTTGAATGATGGGCATGTGGATGGGAAAATAATTTGGGTTTGATTGTTCGAATCAAAATAAAATCTGATTGTTTGGCCGCCTATGCGTGGGTATATAACGCCGTTGGATTCACGAATTGTGTCAATTGTGCATTCGTGTATGCAACCATTACACGTTGATGGTGTTGGGTGTGTGTCGCCACGCAGGTGTGAAGATTGTGTAAACATGGGGTTGCTCCTATTTTGTGTTTTCTTTGTGTTTCAGGCACAGTTTGCAGATTTTGGTGGCCAAAGCCTGGGCCGCTTGGAATGATGTGCATGTGTGGCTAAAAACAACTTCACGTTTGTTGTTGGTGTTCCAATATTTTTGGATTTGTGCGCCTGCGATTGTTGGGTATATGGTGCCATTGTCATATGATGCACACAAATGGCATTTGTTTAAGCAGCCGTCGCAATGTATTACGGGCATTTTGCCTTCGATTATGCGTGCCAATCTGGATTGAGAAAAGCCGTTGTTTTCGTCTTTTCTTTCCAATGGTTTATATAAGATTGTGCGCATGTTTTGATGATGGTCGCACAAGCCGGCAATAGATGCCACCATTTCTTTGCATGCTTCTTCGTCATGTTCTGTATCGGTGATGTGTTTTGTGCCATTTGTATCAATGTATGAATAAATTGGTGTGCCGGCAATGCTGGGTATAAATACATTGGTTCCTTGTTGGGTGCTTAAAGCGCAGTGTTTAAGACAGCCGTCGCACACCGATTTGAAAGATATTTGTTGTTCTGGGGTTGTTGGTTTTTTCGGATCTGTTTGTGTAAACATTTCTGTTGTTCCTTTGTTTATTTTTGTTTTTGTTGCTGGGCCGCAATCATGTCTTCCAGACAGCGTTGGGCCGAATTCATCGTAAGGTGCAGGCGTTCTCTGGCTTGTTTGATTTGGGGTATTTTATGAAAGTTTATACCGCTGCCAATCAATGCCAATAATGCGATTGTTGCCATGGTTACCCGTTCGCCGGTTGTTGTGGTTTCTGTGTTCAGTGCCAATATCGTAGATGCGGTTGATAATGCGCCCAATATTGCAAATATGGCGCCATACGTCGTGTGTATGCCAATTTTGCGTTGCAATTCATTGTCACGCTTGGTCGTATAGTCGTGTATGTATTGTGGGTTTAATATTTTTACTTCGTTGTTTGACAT
>JAFXGD010000015.1 GCA_017513285.1 Alphaproteobacteria bacterium | reverse complement strand
GGAATTAAGGTTGTATTTCCCGGGCCTGTTCGCCGATTCGGAAATTAAAGAGTATTACGACCTTTTGAAGAAACGGACGATGGCGGTTTTGGCGAACATCATTGCGGGCGTCAAAAACCCGGATGCAACCCCGGAAATCGAAAAGTTGACGACGGCGTTAATAACGTATTCCAACCCGAAATCGTTTGCCGGTTCGGATGGCGTGGAAATACAGTTTGACCGCCAATTTGAAAACCTTTGTTTGGTATTGTCCGAACAATTGCACGTAAAACCCAAGGATTATTCCGTTTTGGAATTTTACAACGCGTTCGATTTTGTAAAGGAAAGGGCGAAACAGGCCGAAAAGGCCCAAAAACGGGCAAATAAGACACGTTAACGGAAAAGATAAGTAATTTATCGTCCCGAAAGAGAAACGCCGAAATTCGGGACTTTTTGAAAAAATAACTATTATGGACAACCCGAACCCGATTTATTACCGCGATTTGATTACGCCGGACAATTCGATTACGAATTTGATTGCGCAATTGGATGCGTTGATTGCCAAATACGAAGCCGCCCAAGAAAAAATCAAGGGCGCGGCCACGGAAGCCGCCAAGACGATGGGCAATTTGTCCGGGGCCACGGAAGAACAACGGCAACAAATTTCGATGTTAACGACGGAATCCGACAAATTGGCCGCCGCGTACAAGAAAAGCAACGACGCCGAAAGTGAAACGTACCGCCGTCGCCAACAGGTTATCCAAGCGGTCAAGGAACAACAACGGATTGACAAATTGATGGTCGAATTGACCAATTCAAAGGCCGGTTCGTATAACAAGTTGTCGGCCCAATACCGGTTGAATAAGATTCGGTTAAACGAAATGTCGGCGGAAGAACGGAAAGGTACGGAAGCCGGGCGGCAATTGGAAACCGAAACGCGGTTGATTTATGAGGAAATGAGCCGGTTACAACAGGCAACCGGCAAATACACGTTGGAAGTTGGCCATTATCAAAACGCATTAAAGGCGTTGCCCGGCCCGATTGGTCAAGTTGTAAGCGGCTTTTCCAATATGCGCGGACAAATCGGCGCAATTGCCAATTCCGGGTTGCCAATGGGCGCAAAGGCGTTAAATATCTTTTCGACCGCGTTAACCGGAACAATCGGGTTAATATTGACGTTCGTTCGGTATTTGACCGGCGCGGCAAAAACGATGCGCGAATTTGAACAGGCCAACGCCAATTTGTCCACGATTTTGGGCGTAACCCGGGACGAAATGAAAGCGTTAACCGATTCGGCGTTGTCGTTGGGCCGAACGACTGAATACACGGCCCGGCAAGTTACCGAATTGCAAACAGAATTGGCAAAACTTGGTTTCGGCCAAGGGTCCATTATTTCAATGCAAAAATCCGTTTTGCAATTCGCAACGGCCGTTGGGGCGAATCTTGCCGACGCGGCCGCCGTGGCCGGTTCGACCTTGCGGGCGTTCAATCTTCGAAGCGCGGAAACGGAAGAAACGCTTGCAACGTTGGCCGTCGCAACCAACAAATCCGCATTGTCGTTCGACCGCATCCAAACGTCCATCGGTACGGTATTTCCCGTTGCAAATGCGTTCGGTTTGACGGTTAAAGATACGACCGCGTTGTTGGGCGCATTGGCCAACGCCGGTTTCGATGCGTCAAGCGCGGCAACCGCAACCCGAAATATCATTTTGAAATTGGCCGACGCCAACGGAAAGTTGGCCAAGGCGATGGGCGGCCCGGCAAAGACGTTCGACGAAATCATTGATGGGTTGATTTCGTTACGCAAGGCCGGAACGGATTTGAACGAAGCGTTGGAATTGACCGACCGGCGAAGCGTCGCGGCCTTTTCGGCGTTCATATCCGGGGCGGAATCCGCCCGGGAATTGCGGCAATCGTTGGATGATGTTAACGGCGAATTGGAACGTATCGAACGGGAACGTTTGAATACTGTTGAGGGTTCGACAAAGTTGTTGAAATCCGCTTGGGAGGGTTTAACGCTTGCGTTCCAAAATTCCAACGGCGCAATTAAGGACACAATAGATTGGTTAACCCATTTGGTCCAAACGATGCAACGGGCGTTTTTCCCGCAACAAACGTTCGTTTCCGAATCGGCCGACCGATATACAAAGCAATTCCAAGAATATTACGCCAAGAATGGCGCGGAAGCGGCAACGGCGTTCATTGAGAATTTCGAAAAGTATTACGAAGATTTGGCCGACAAAACGGGCCGCGAAGCCAAATACGGCGACGGCCTGTTGAACCGTTGGTTGGGATTCGGTAACAAACAGATTGCCGCGAAAACGGCGGCCGGTTCGTTGGAAGCGATAAAACAAGCCCGTGGCGTTGTTATGTCGCAAATTGAGAACGACGAACGGGAACGGGAACAACAGGCGTTTCGCGATGCCGAATTGGCCGAACAACAGGCGAACCAAAAGAAAAAAGAATTGGACGCCGCCGCCAAAAAGGCGATTGAAGCGGCCAAGAAACAACGCATTGCCGACCGCCGGGCGGTTATCGAATCCATTGATTTGGAAATTGCGATTACGGAAGCCGGTACGGATAAGATGTTGCAATTGCGCCAAGATAGAATCGAAGCGCAACGGCAATTGGAATTGGAACAGAACAGGCAAAAAACCGCGACCGAACGCCAAGACGAAGCCGCCATTAACGCCAAATACGACAAACAGAAATTGGAAGCGGTCAAGACGTTTAACAACGAATTGTCCAAATTGAACGTCCAACGTTTACAGGCCGAACAACAGGCAATCCAATTGGAAATTTCCATAACGGAAGATGGAACCGAACGGATGTTGGAATTGCGGTTGGCCAACATCGAAAAACAACGGGAAATCGAAATTGAGCAAAACCGGCAAAAGGATGAAAAGGTACGCCAAGCGGAAACGGCCATTAACGCCAAATACGACGCGTTGCGTTTGAGGGAATCCGCCGATTTCAACAATAAGTTGGCGCAACGGGATTTGGCGGCCGCCCAAGATTTGGCCCAAGCGGAATTTGATTTGTTGGACCGGAACGAACGCCAAAAAACGTTGTTCAAGTTGCAACAGGAAAAGGCCCGGTTGGAAGCGATATTAAAGTTGAACGAAACGGCCACAAAGAAAATGACGGCCGACGAAATCGCCGCCATTAAAGCGACCATTGCCGGAATTGAAAAGCAAACCAAGAAATTGGGTTATAACAATCTTTACGAATTGTTGGGTATCGGGTTGGATTCCGACCAACAAGACGCGTTAAATACGGCCATTGATTCCGTCAAAGATTCCATCGGTTCGTTGGTTGATTCTTGGAACGCGGCGGCGGAAGCGGCCGTTAATGCGGCCAACGCCCAAGTGGATGCCGCGCAACGCACGTTGGACGCCGAAATTGAAGCCCGGAACGCCGGGTATGCCAATGAGGTTGAAACGGCGCAAAAGGAATTGGAATTGGCCAAGAAAAACCGCGAACAGGCGTTAAAGGAACAACAGAAAGCCCAAAAGGCCCAATTGGCCGCCGATTCGATTACGCAAGCGTCAAGTTTAATAACCGCGTCGGCCAACATTTGGTCGTCGTTGTCCGGTATTCCTGTTGTGGGTCCGGGCCTTGCGGTCGCGGCATTGGCAACAATGTGGGCGTCGTTCGCGGTTGCGAAGATTAAGGCCGTACAGGTTTCCAAACAGAACACGGAACAATACGGCGACGGTACGGTTGAGTTGTTACAGGGCGGAAGCCACGCAAGCGGCAACGACATTGATTTGGGAACCAAGCCCAACGGAACCCGACGCCGTGCAGAGGGCGGCGAATTTTTCGCCGTCATTAACAAGCGCAATTCCCGCCGATTCCGTGACGTTATCCCGGACGTTATCAATTCGTTTAACGATGGCACATTTGCGGACCGTTACCAACGTGCAAACGCCGCGATGGCCGGTTATGCCGTCCAACTTATTGGCGGCGGAAAAACGGACGTTTCCGGGCTTGAAAAGGACGTTGCCGCAATCCGTCAACAGGGCGACGAAACCCGGTATGTGGACGGCCAAGGAAATACGATTATCCGGTACAAGAATTTAACCCGTAAAATCAAATCGTAATGAACCCGATATATAAGTTTCAATTGAACCGAACGACGGTTAATTTACTGAATCCGAAAACGGTTGTTTCGGGTCTGTTAAATACATCGAACGGCCAATTAACAGATTCAACAATATATCAAACATCGGATTTTATACCCGTAACGCCCGGAACAAATTACAAATTATGCGACGCCGATACGTTTACGTCGTGGGCGGCCGCCGCCGCGTGTTTCTATACGGAAAACAAAACGTTCATTTCCGGTTCGTATGGTATTAACAACACGCCGTCAAACGCCGCATATTTGCGCGTTTCGTATCAAGGATTAAACAATGGTTACGGCGTGTTTCCGTCCAACGTTTCGTCATATTCGGATTATGTAACGCCGATTGCATACCCGGTTTATAAGGATGATTTGGCAAAAGATTTCGAAAAGGAATCCAACCAAGAGTTTTTCCGGGCCAAGTTATCCGGGAAATTAACGTTTCAATCGTTGGATTACGATTTTATCGTTGCACAACCGTTCGATTTTCAATTTGTGTTGGAAATCTTTATTTCGTATGATGCCGGGCAAACTTGGACGTCATATTGGCGCGGGACCTTTTGGAAAACCGATTGCGAATTTGACAACGACGCGAAAACGGTTGTTGTACAACCGACCGTTTGGGACCAATACAACGATATTTTGGCCGGGATGGATAAGGAATATAACCTTATCGAATTGGCCCCGGAAATCGTACCCGTAAAGGCCGATAAACGGCCAATGATTCAAGTTTACGTCCCGGGCCAATCGGTCGTCGGTTGTTTTCTTTCGGGTATGTGGTGGGAACAGGAAGCGGAACCCGAAAGCGACGAAACGAAATTGGTTAACGATTTCAAGTTTTCGTTGAATAAGGTAATGACGATGGCGGACGTTTCCGGTTCAATGTCGCCACAATTACCCGCATTTTTCAATAAGACATTCCCGGGCGATGAACGATTTAACCCGGGAACCCCCGGAACAACGGATTTTGTCGGGACCGAATACACAATGCGTTATTACTTTTATGCGGGCGGCGGCGGCGCAACGCAACGTTGGCAAATCTTGCGCAATTCGGATTCGACCGTATTATGGCAAAAGGAATGGTCCGGCGGAACGTTGCCGGATATTACAATACCGCAAACGGTTGTATTAACCCCGGTTTCGGGAACAGGTGCGACGGGAAACGTTACTTTGTATGTTCACGATATAGCGGTTTATTCGCGGTTTGTCCTTGACACGCCGCAAATATCCGGGTTGGACACATACCCGATTCCGGACGATGATATTGTGGAAAACAACCGAAATTATAGCCGGGTAATCGGGTATTATTTCCCCGATACAATTTATTTTTCCACGTCGTTAACATCCACGCCAAACCAATGGGGATTATATCAACCGGGCCAATATTACCAACCGCCGTATTTGTATTGGTCGCCCGAATTGTTCCCGGTCGCCCGTAACGCTTGGGGCCGTGTTTCGATTTGGTTTACATTTTCGGCGTTCGATTGGATTGTTGAGGAATCCGGGCGGCAATCATTTACAATTCGCCACGCGTACCCGCTTGCGTCTGTAATATCCGTTTTGTTGGCCAAGATTGCGCCAAACATAACCCACGATGCAACCACGGATTATTCCCAATTCCTGTATGGAACAAACCTTATCGGAATAACCCAAACGTTGTTGATAACGCCAAAATCCAATTTGGTTACGGCCGGTTATGACCAACCGGCACAAAAAGCCCCGATTACGTTAAAGAACGTTACGGATATGTTGCGCGATTGTTTCCGTTGTTATTGGTTCATTGATGAACAAAACCGGTTCCGAATTGAACATATCCAATATTTCCGCAACGGCGGTTCATATTCCGGTTCGCCGGTCGTCGGCATTGACCTAACAACGCAACAGGTCCCGCGAAATGGCAAGGCGTGGGCGTTTGCCCGTGACCAATACAAATTCGACAAACCGGCGATGGCGGCACGGTATCAATTTGGTTGGATGGACGATGTTACGCAATTGTTCGACGGGTTCCCGATTGACATTATTTCCAAATATGTAAACCCGGACAACATCGAACAAATTGATGTTTCGCGTTTCACATCCGATATTGATTATATTTTATTGAACCCGGGCGCGATTTCAAAAGACGGGTTCGCGTTACTATCGGCAACAAGTAAAAACGAATTGCAAAGTACAATTACAATCAATTTAACAAGCACAAATTCGGTTGTAATAAATCCCGTACCCGCCGAATGGTCGGGAAAAACGGTACAATTACAATATTCAATATCAACGGGTTCGTTTAATTTCCGTGTTTATTATAACGGAACGGCGAATTATATTTTGTCACCAACATTAACCGGTTCGGGTATTATTACACTTATTTTTCCGAATAATGTTTCAAGAATATATATTGAATCCGCAACAGTTGGCGCAACATTTAATTTATTTGGTGTGTTTATAGGTAATTTATATTTGCCATATTACAATTATGTAATAAATTCAAACGACCATTACTTGCAAAATGCGTATGTCGCTTTTTGCATCTTGCAAAATTATTATGCGTTCGATATGCCCGCGCCGCATTACGCAATAAATGGCGTCCAAATGTATGCGCAAGGAATCAAAAAATTAAAGAATCAAACATTACGGTTCCCGGTTTTGAACGACCCGGATTTGGTGCAATTAGTCAAAACGAATTTGGGAAACGGAACAATCGAAAAATTGTCCGTAAATTTGTCAAGCCGCAACGCAAACGCAACATTAAAGTATGATACCGAATAATAATTTAAGCGTGTTGCCGTGGTACACGTCCATTGAGCAACAAAACGCCCGCAAATGGTGGGTGTATGGCCGTGTTTATCCATTATATACGCCCGCAACATTTATGTTGCCGTTTCAAATAATTAGGGAACACCGCGCCGGTTCAACAATAACGCTTTTTCAGTTATTCGACAAAAGCGGGCATTACATCGGGAATTTTACGCAACAGATAACGGCGGCCGGATTGTCAATAAAAAAATTTGAATCGCTTGGTTATGATGTAATTGTATTTCAAGGCAATTTCCAAATCTTTGATTTATTGCAAAACGGGCAATATTATGCGTTACTTTCGGATGGAACGGAAACGTGGTATTCGGAAATCTTCACGGTCGTAAATGATATTCAACCATATTTGAAAATTACTTGGTGGGACCTTGACGATTTCACGATGGACGCGGGAACAATTGTGTACACGAATCCGGCGTTTAAGAACGTGTTATATCTTCAAAGCGATTTGGCAAAACCCGAATATCCGTTTGAGGAAGAGGGCGAAATCCGGGATGGGTATTTTTTTCCGACAAAACAGATTTCGGAAAAACGATACCGGTTCAATTTCCTTGCGTCCGAATATCTGTTGGACGTTATGCGGTTTATTCGGATGGCGGATTTTGCCGAAATCGAATACCACGGGCAAACATACAGTTTGGACACGTTCTTAATTACCCCGGAATGGGAAGATAACGGCGACGTTGCGGCCGTTGAAGCGGTTTTTGATACGGCAACAGTTGCAAAGAAAATCGGTTTGGGTTACTTAAAGGCCCAACGCGGCGATTTCAGCGACGATTTCAACAACGATTTTAATAACCAATAATATGGCAAATTACGCATCATTAAAGGCGGCAATACAACAAGTTGTCAAGACAAACGGCAACAATGAAATAACCGGCGCGTTGCTTCAACAAACATTGGTTGCAATGGTTAATTCGTTGGGCGCGGATTACTTGTTTGTTGACATCGCGCAACCGTCAACAAATCCCGGTACGCCGGACCAAAACGTTTTTTATCTTTGCGGTCCCGGGACATATCCAAATTTTAATAATCTTTCCGTTCCGGATGGTACAATTGGCGCATTGAAATATAACGGTTCGTGGTCGGTTCAAACGTTACCGGTTGGAAAAGATTATACGAACGAAATTGCCGAACCCAATGTGCGTTCCGTTCTTAATGCGGACGCAATCGGCATCCAGTCGCATCGAACATTTGATGGTTATATATTAAGCAATAATAATTGGTATTTGGCGGCGAATAGTACGCATTATATTATACCTATCAAACCAAATGATTCAATTTATATTAAGGGTGCGCCAACATACGGAACACATTATGGTTTGTTAAAATCTTATAATTTTGTCACGCAAAATAATGTACCGGCCGACTTTTGTAGCGGGGAATCGCGGAACGTATTGAATTCGAACCAAGAAACAACAATAATCGCCCCGCAAGATGCTAAATTTTTATATGTATCAATTCTAATTAGCGGAAGCAATTACGCCCCCGTTTCTGTATTGGTAAACGGGACGGACCCGTTTTATTCGAAGAATTTGCAACAACTAATTACGGACGCAAATAATAACATATCCCAAACTGTTGTTGCGTTAACTGAATTGCAAAAAGATGTAATAATAAATGAACAAATATTACTATCGGGCAATGCAAATAGTAATGTCGTATTAAGAACCCCGATAATATTAAATTCGGACGGCGATAATATCGAAATTTCGGTAAATACGACGAAAACGGGTACGGCTTCATATTCGTTATCTTCCAACGGTAATGCAAGCGCGGGTTATATTTCGGTTGGAATTGCGCAAAATCGTGTGTCTGTTCGTGCGTATGATGGAACGTGGATTGTTGACGGGCCAATTGCAACGGGGCAAGATATAATTGTAAAAGTTGTTTACGCGTCCGGTAAAATTAACGTGTATGTTGATGGCGTTTTGTTTGGGACGTATAACGGGCAAAAAGAAATTCGTATAACAAGTTTTGGAAATGGCGCAAATGGCAATTACGGTTATTGGTCCGGAACAATAAAGTACGTAAAGATAGGAAACGAATTTTTTAACCTTGGAACACAAACATTAAATAATGTTACAACAACAAAGGATTACCGATTTTTAACAAAAGAGGAAGCCGCAAATATTGACACAAACCCGGTTGGAATTTTGACATATAATGCAACCGGAAAATATTTTATTTTTTATTCAAAGTTTGGGAAAACAAATAAGTATGTTTCTTTCAAAATCGAATTGGATGAAAATAACGACGATTTGGTTTATTTGAAAGAATGGCGATTGAGTAACGGAAAGTTATGCGAATATAACAATGGACAATTTACGGAAATTGCCGAATTGATTTATGACGCGGAAAATGAAATGGCAATGCACTTATCCGGAACAATAGATTATACCGGCGGAATCCACGGCGACGAACGAATTGATGTTTCGCCGGATTCGTTTGTAAAGTTTTTTGCGGGCGGAAAAATTATTGAAGAATCGCAACTATTACAAGACTTTACAATTGTTTGCGACACATTCGAATATATGCAATTTTCCACATTGCACGAAACGTCAAGGGTACAAGGCGAATTTGTTGCCGGTCATCCAATAATTGCAACGCATTATAAACACAACGTGTTTTCAAATGCCGGTTCACATTTGGAAAACATAATTACGTTTGTATCGCCGCAAGCCGTAACCGTATATCACGCGGGAATGTTTTGTGTTGGAAAAGGTGCGGGGCGTTTTGCAATTATGCCCGCAACAGTTGTCACGCCCGAATTGGTCGGCGGAATGGGGGATTATTTGGCAACACTTTCGTTGCCGTCCCGGGTTGATTTTTGGAACCCAACAACGGGCGTATTTGCAACTGTTGAGGGCGATTTTCAAAAAGGATATAACAACGAAACGGACATTGTAATAACGAACGATGCAAACACGTGTGGGTTTACTTTATGGGATAGGACGACGGATAGCAAATATTACCGGCGCACAAAGTCAACAAAACAGTTTGCGGCGGGGGAAATTATTATAAATACGCAAAACGTTCAATATAAAATGTAAAATGATAAAACATTTAACAATATACCCGGCAAAGATATTGGCCGGAATCCTTGCCGGGTTCCTTTCCCTGTTCGTGGAAAACCTGTTGCCGTTGTTCATAACGGTAACGGTTTTCGAATTGGTTGATTTCGTAACCGGCGTTATCAAATCGGCCGTTGTGGCCAAGCGTACCAAACAACGGTTCGCGTTCGAATCGGTCAAGGCGTGGCGGACCATATACAAATTTGTTTTTATCCTTATTGGAATAGTATTGGCCGAAATGTTGGACCAAACCGTGGCCAACGAATCCCGGTTGCGTTTCGCCAATTACTTTACGGCATTTTGTTGCGGCGTGGAATTTTGGTCATTCCTTGAAAACGCGGCGGTCATTTCGGACCATCCGTTGTTCCGTTGGTTGCGCCGGTTTATGAAATTCAAATTGGAAGATGAAATTGGAATGACGTTTGAGGACGCCAAAAAAGACGAAGCAAATGAAGAAACAAAACATTGACGCAATTGTTATCCATTGCACGGCATCCCGGGCCGGTCAAGATTTACGCGCCGCCGACATTGACAAAATGCACCAAGAACGCGGGTTTGCGATGATTGGTTACAATTACGTCGTGGACCTTGACGGAACGGTTGAGGACGGGCGGCCGTTGTCGCGTGACGGGGCGCATTGCAACACGGCCGGTTTGTCCGGGAAATCGTACAACAAACATTCAATCGGAATCGTGTATGTTGGCGGCCTTGACGAAAACGGGAAACCGGCCGATACCCGGACGCCGGAACAGAAACGGGCATTGGCCGATTTGGTTTACCGTCTTATCAACGAATACCCGATTGTTGAGGTTATCGGGCATCGGGACGCAAGCCCGGACAAAAACGGAAACGGGAAAATCGAACGGAACGAATGGATAAAACAATGTCCGTGTTTTTCTGTACGCGACGAATTTCCGATGGCGGTTTGTGTGGCAAAGAAAAAACAATAACTTTGCCGTATGATTGGGATTTACAGATACACGAACCGCATTAACGGAAAATCTTATATTGGGAAATCAACCAATATTGAACAACGGAAAAATGGCCATTTAAGGAAAACGAAAAATGGCGATACGACATATTTTCATAATGCGTTGAGGAAATACGGCGAACAAAATTTTGATTTCGAAATACTTGAACTTTGTCAAGAATCGGAATTAGACGAACGCGAACGATATTACATTGAACATTTCAATACAACAATGCCAAACGGGTATAATATGACCGTGGGTGGCGATGGCGGAAATATGTTTGATGTTCGCACGGAGGGACAACAGGAAGAAACCCGGCGTAAAATGTCGAAATCCCACAAAGGATTAAAGCATACGACGGAAGAAAAGGAAAAAATTTCTTTGGCACAAAAAGGGAAACCGCGTTTGTATGCGCGTGGTGTTCGTGCGTGGAATCGCGGAATGAAAATGCCGGAAGATTTCGGGCAAAAATCCCGTCGTGTTGGTTGTGAAAATGGGATGTTCGGTAAAACACAATCCGATTTGTGCCGGGAAACAAACGCCCGAATCCATAAAGGGCAAACGCCCGCCAATAAAGGGAAACATTTGGTTTGGGATAATCCCGAACACACAAAACACCATTACGAATAATGGCGATTTGCACGGCGAAACGATGAAAACGATTCTTTCGATACTGTTGTGGATATGGCAAGCCCCGCAAAACGTTGTTGGGCTTGCCTTGCGTCTTTGGTATCGGGGCCGGGTTGCGGTTGTCCTCTTGTACGACCATCATTGCGGCGGCGTGTCGTACCGGGTTGTTCCGGACTTGCCCGGCGGCGGCATTTCGCTTGCGTCAACGGTAATGGTCCGGTATTATTTCATTGATGCGCCGGAACTGTACGCCCACGAATACGGACACGTTAAACAATCCCGGATTCTTGGCCCGTTGTACCTGTTCGTTATTGGCATCCCGTCGTTGTTGTGGGCCTGTTGGTACAGGAAACACAAACGCGGATCGTATTACGCTTTTTATACTGAAAAATGGGCCGACCGATTGGGCGGCGTAATCCGTAAAGAGAAATGAAAAAGTATTTGATTTTGGCGGCCGTCGCAATCGTGGCCGCCTTGGCCGTTATATGGGCCGATCGTAAGATTGAGCAATTGACCGCCGAACGGGACCGGTACGCCGGGAACACGGCGGCGTTGTTGTCCGACATTGAGCGTTACCGGGTCCGGGATTCCTTGAACGCCGCCCGGGTTCAATCCTTGGAATTGACGGTAAAGGAATACGAACGGTTCCGGGCAGACGATGCGGCATTGATTAAACAATTGAAGCAACGCAACCGGGATTTGGCCGCCGTCAACAAAACCCAATCCCAAACCATCATTGATTTGCGGGCGGTCCCACGCGATACCGTCGTGTTAATCCGGGATTCCATCATAACCCCGGCGGTCGCGGTCCATTGCGGCGACGCGTGGTATAATTTCGATGGGATATTGACCAAAGACGAATTTACGGGAAAGTTGACAAACCGGGATTCCCTGTTATTGGCCGAAACGGTCAAATACCGCCGGTTCCTTGGCTTCCTTTGGAAAACGCGAAAAGTTGAGGACCGGCAATTGGACGTTGTAAGCAAAAACCCGCATACGGAAATAATGGGAATCGAACACGTCGTAATCGAAAAATAACGATATTTGCACCAACCGACCGATTCTTATACGCAACAATAGGTTGTCGGCCTGTTAACCGTCCCGATTGGGGCGGTTTTTTGTGCCATCCCGGATTTGGCCGTTTTTAGGCGATTTGCGGGCCTTTCGGCTTCCGGGTGGTATAACTTATCATCCGGGCCGCGAAAGTGTCTTAAATCGAAAATTCGCCGAAAATAACTTTTTTTGGCCCGAAACCGCAAAATAAATCAACTTTTTTTTGGAAATATAAAAATAGTCACTATCTTTGTACCCGGGTTGAGGTTACAACCCGACGGCCGGGGCCGGTTCCCCGAACAAAAATAACAACAGTTATGGCAACGTTAAAATACACAACCCGCGAAATCAACGGCAATTACAAAATCAAGGTTTCCGGCCTGTTCGATGGCAAAAAGGTTAATACGCTTGTTGGCGTTTCCGGGTTCCTTAAAATGGTCAACGATATTGAACTTTGCAACCGTCTTTTGGACCGGGCGTTTGCGACGATGGACGATAAAGTTGTGTGCAAGTTGCGCCGTGGACTGAAAATTAGTTTTTACGTTGCTTAATTCCGAAAAATTATGAAAGCATTTGCCCGTAACGGTCAAGAAATCAAGATTGGCCATAAATATATGTTCGCCGAAATCGGGGCCGGTTGTGACGTTATCCGTACAGTTACCGAAATCATTGATGCAAACGCGGTGCGTATTGACGACCATTGGGGTTCAAGCCGTTGGGCGTGTAACGCCCTTTTTGAAATTCAATAAAAAACCGTATCTTTGCATTGCCGGTTGTTTGCCCCAACCGAATAGAAATTTAATGCCCTGTAAAGTAATTCCACGGGGGCAAAACGTGGGATGAAATACGGGGCGTTTTTTATGTATGGAAAAATGGAAAGATGCGCCCGGATTCCCCGGGTATCAAGTAAGCGACGCGGGCCGCGTGAAACGTTCGATAAACGGAAAGATGTTGCGCCCGGTTCGTTATTCCAATGGTTATTGCGTTGTCAATTTGTCCGGCCGTCGTATTGGCGTAAATCGGTTGGTCGCAATAGCGTTCGTTCCGAATCCGGCCGGGTTGCCACAAATCAACCACAAAAACGAAATCAAGACGGATAACCGGGTTGAAAATTTGGAATGGTGCGATTCCAAATACAACAACAATTATGGATTGAGGACACAAAAAGCAAGCGTTTCGCTTTCAAAGCCGGTTAAACAGTTGTCCCGGGATGGTGTATTGATTCGGGAATTTTACGGCATCCACGAAGCGGGGCGGGAAACAAATATTGATTATCGAAACATATACCGCGTTTTGGCCGGTCAAAGGAAAACGGCGGGCGGTTATAAATGGGAATATGCGTTATACTGTTGAGGATATAAGGAAAGAAATTGCCCGGCGGCAATCATTCATTCACGATGCGTTAATTGGCCAATCGCCGGAAGATTTGGAACGGCATTGGCGGTTGATGGGTGCGCAAGATGCGTTCAAGGGAATGTTACAATTCATTGATGAAAACAACCAAAAATAAACAGATATGCAAAAATTCAAATTTGGCAATCCGGCATCGGTCGTTGAGGTTTCGAAAAGCCCGTTGGACCGTCCGGAACCGGGCAACCGGTACACGATTTTCGATTGTCTTTGCCGGGGATTCGGCCAAAACAATAAGGCCCCGCGCAAGACGTACCAAATAACCGCAACCACGCCGTCGCAAGCCGCCCGAATGGCGATTGAAAATTACCGGAAAGATTATGGCCAAGAAAACAAGTAAAACGGGCCGTGGCGATGAATACCGGGCCATTATGACCAAAGACGGATTCGGCCCGGATGAATGGCGCGTGTTGGCGTTCGTGTTCCTTTCGGATATGGGACCGCAATATTTCCATTACGAATTGATGATGGCGGACCCGCGCCCGGTTTATTACCTGTTCGATTGTTTCGGGGAAACGGCCCAAGTAATCGTCCCAAACGACCCGGAAAACGAACGGATGTGCATACAGTTGGCCGAATCTTGCGGCGGTTCAAAGACAACCCCAAATTTGCGATAAGATGGAAACAAACCGAATCATCGAAGAATTACGCGCCAAGGCCGCGTTCGATTGGCAACCGGAACAAAAGGCGTGGTTCGAACAACAGGCGAACGACGCCCGGCCGGTCCAATGCGTCCGGATGCGCGACGCGTTCACGCCGGAACAATTGCAATTCCTGTTCAAGAATACCGGGTACAAGACACAACAAAAAATGTGTTACAGGAACGCGGCGGATTTGGTCGAACGTGTGGCGTGGATGGCCGGGCATTTCGACCCGGACGTACCCGAAACAAAATACGTTGAGGGCTTCGC
>JAFXGD010000014.1 GCA_017513285.1 Alphaproteobacteria bacterium | reverse complement strand
TGTATTCTATATTTTTGGCGCCACCATAACCACACCGGAATGTCGATAAATATCCACGCATTCTTTCTTCGGCTTCTCTATCTGCTTTTTGTTCCGCCAAACCCATACCCAACATCATACCACCTGCACCGGTTGCGGCCATGGTTAACCCGCCCAACAACCTGTTGCCCAAGCGGTTTTCATTCGCACGGGCGGCTTCATATTTTTGCTGTAACACGGCAATTTCAGACAAAGAAGTTATGCAGTTTGTAAAAAACTCTTCGGGCGACATGTTTTGCACCCTTTCATACGACGTGCATCCGTCATTCACCATTTTTGTATTCACGTTATTTAAATGCTGATTATCGGAATTGGATAAAAACCCCGACAAATCGTTCTTCAACCAATCTGTATAGTCCGTAACGCCATTTGTGGTCGGTACATCCACTTTATCCGCCACAGCGGGATACGTCGTACATATAACAGACAGCAAAGCAAATGACACTATAAATCTATTCATTTTCCCACCACATTTGTATGACATTATAATGCACCAATAACGTTTGCGCAATACGTTTGTTTATTCATCCAATGCCAAAATAAATACGCCCAATTCATTTGCACGACGAATAACCGCAGGTTTGTCCACAACAAAGCATGTGCGCGTATTCACAACAATGCCACGCAAATGCGCCGCTGCAACCGAATTTACCGTATCAACACCAATGGCCGGGATATCAATGCGCAAATCTTGGTTTGGTTTGGTCATTTTTGCAAAAACACCACGTGAACGACGACGTGATTGACGCATTTCAATTACACGGGCCAACATGCGGGCGGTGCCTTCGGCCGCTTCGACGGCAACAACCGGTCCATCGACCACAACAGATGCACCAATGTCCGCCGCACCAATTGTATGCGAAACTTCGATTGCACGTTCGATTTGCGCCATATCAGAACGAGATGGACGCACACGTGTCTGAACCCCCGCATCGGTAAATGTTAATTCCGGCGCCAAATCTTGGGCAGCCAAAATTTCAAAACCTTGTTTTTCCAAAACAGCATTTAATGCAACAGCCATAGAATCATACCCCCGTTGATGTTTCTTTATCTTCCACAAAGTGCGCAATGTCCATAAATCCGGACGCAAATCAGAAAAATTCGGATGACCCAATGCGCCAACAAATGTCACTTTGTGTATGCCCATGCGGCGCAACCGACGAATCGCACGCCCGCCACCCCCCAAACGCACAACCATATCGGGCGCCAATTGTGGGTCGTAAAAGTTCTTGAGTCCAATAACAAACACATCCCACCCCGCACGACGCAATGCATCACGGGTAAAAAATGGCAAATCCAATGCACCGGCAACCAGTGCTATCTTTTTATCTGATGTTTTATTCGACATGTATATATCGTACGAATAAATCACACTGGAATCAAGTCGCAATTTATGATAAAATTATTTATGATAATGGAATATAAAGCATGGAAATTAAACAAATGAAGAATCTATTTGGTGTCGCAATGGCATTGGTTGCCGTTGGTTCAACCGCTGCAAACGCAGATTACAGCGATAAAAAATTCCGTAACGAAATCGGTGCAGGATTGGATTTGGTCAGTGCCGAAGTCATTTATGAAGACGTTATCGATGCCGCACCGGGTGAACTGGGGCAAGAAGTATATGAATACAAAAACGCCGTTAAAAATGATGATATGCAGGTGTTTGTGCCTACATCACATTATGTGCGCATGGGGGCCGGATTAAATTTGGGATTCGCAACAGACAAAGCATCCGACCACGGCATGGAATACGAAGCATCCGGCGGATACACAACAAAAATCGGATTGGGATGGAATTTGTCTTCATATGTCCGGACCGAAGTTGATTTTCAAAATACTGTATTGAAATTTTCCGATTTAGATGGACAACAGGCAACATATAAAACGCTGGGTGGAATGCTGTATTTTGATTTGGCACGCAGATATGTGCAAAGTGGCGATATCACACGACGCAGAACCTTTGTTCCATTTATGGGGCTGGGCGCCGGGGTTGGCGTGTATGATTTCGAAGGTCGTGACGGCGCAGATGGATTCGTCATCGCCACACCACGGGCAGAATTGGGATTTAATCTGAAATTAAACGAATTAATCGGAATCGATATCGCATACCAATACCAAATGATGATTGGACACGGGTTTGGTTGGGATGTTCGTGACGGTGGTACAGATAATATCAGCAATATTATGGCAACCATTCGGGCAGAGTTTTAAGTTAAAGGCACAGTTATGAAAAAACAAATCTTTTTTGCAGTGGCATCCATGGTACCAATGATGGCAAATGCCGCAATACCATATCGGGTCGAACAAACAAAAATGCCAAACGTCGAACAGCCTGCAGGTTTGGACAACGAAGCATTGGCACGTATGCGCAGATTCTATGTCGGTGGGGCGTACAACTTTGCCATGTGGGACAGCTTTACCAATTCAGATAACATCAGTGTCGTCAGCCGCAATTCCAATACCATAGAAGCAATGGCCGGTGTGCGCATATACGACACATTCAGATTAGAGGCAAACTATATAAAAACAAAGGCGCAGTGGAAAAATTTATCCCTGACGGGTGATACCGTGTTTGTGAACGCCATTTGGGATGCACGCATAGATAATATTTACAGATTATTCCACAGCCAAATGTTGGTGCCATATGTTGGTGTGGGGGCGGGTCTGTCGTGGAATTCGGGCAAAGAAAATGCCCATTTGGATAAAAAAATCGCACCTGTGGCGGCGGCATTGGCGGGTATCAGTGTTGATTTTAACACCATTTTCGCATTGGATTTTGGATACAGATACTTTTATATGTTCGACCCGAAAATTGCCGGCATAGATGATTTAAACCCGGCAGCACATCAATTCAGATTGGGCGCCAGGGTCAGTTTCTGATGCAAAATAAATGTCCTTTCTTTGGAAAATGCGGCGGATGCATATATGATTTTAATGCACCCAATTATCGGGCGCAAAAATTGCAACATGTTGAAAAATTAAAACCAACAAACGAACCTGTATGGATTGATGCCGGCAATCGCAGACGGGCAGATTTTTGCTTTGCGCCAAATCAATTCGGACTGTTCGAAGCAAAATCAAAAAATATAATCAATATCACACATTGCCCAAATCTGCGCCCAGAAATTAATGCGATTTTGCCACAGTTGGCATCAATGCCATGGATGGCGGCGGGGGCATGCCTGGTGACAATGTGCGACAATGGTATCGATGTGGCAATCACATCCAATGTGCCGTATTTTACGCCCGAATTTAAACAAGCCGCAGAAAAATTAAACGCCATTCGTATCACATGGAACGATAAAATAATCAAGCAAACACAAACACCAATGGTGTCTTTTGGTGGACATGCGGTCGAATATCCGTCCGGCGCATTCTTACAGCCAACCATTGTCGGGGCGGACGTAATGCGTGATTTGGTTGTTAAATATGTCGGAAACGCAAAACGTGTGATTGATTTATTTTGCGGAATTGGAAACTTTACATTCGCAACGAACGCAGATGGTTTTGATATCGTGGGCATCGGACAGAAACGCGACCTGTTTAAAAAACCGGTGACGGCGGCAATGCTGAACCAATACGACGTGGTGATATTGGACCCGCCACGTGCCGGCGCAGATGCACAATGCCATGAAATTGTACGCAGTAATATTCAGCGGGTTATATACGTATCTTGCAATCCAAACACTTTTGAACGTGATGCAAAAACGTTAACACGTGGCGGATATAAATTAAGTGCAATAACCCCCGTTGACCAATTTGTCGGCAGCAACCATTGGGAAGTTGTCGCAGTTTTTGATAAATAAGTAATATTTCCACTTGAATTTTCAACAAAAATCAAGTATCATACGTGTATAAACTTTGGTTCCCCGGTTTTGGGGCGGGCTGTCGATTGATGACAAGTCGGGGCGTAGATAAAATACGTCTGAATGTACGATGCGAATTGATGTTATCGCAACGAACCAATCAAACAAAAATGGGTTAACAAAAAGACATATCAACGCAGGTTGATAGTTGCTGCTTGGTTGCAAAGGAGTAAAAAATGTCATTCAAATTAAAAACAATACTGTGTACAGGTGGTATGTTATTGGGAACTGTTGGTATGCCGAATAACAACACCGGCGCATCTGCACACGAAGACGACGCACACAAACAGATTGACTATACTGTTTTTCGCAATTCGGAATCGGTTGAATCGAATCACCATGATTCTGTGATGCGTTTTAACATGAACGAAAATGTATATGCATGCGCACAAAATTATAACGTTGTGTACACAACGGCAGGCGGGGCGCAAATCATGCGCCAAGGTGGCACACGGGCATGGCGGAACAATAATCCGGGATGCATTCGCCATGGGCAACTGGCACTGAATAACGGCGCCATCGGGCATGCCGGTGGTTTTGCGGTCTTTCCAGATGAACAGACCGGCATGAATGCAATTTGTGCATTGCTGCGTTCGGATTCATACAAAAATAAAACCATTGCGACAGCAATGTATTCATATGCACCACCATTTGAAAATAATACAGCCGCATATAATCGGTACTTGGCCCGGTTAACAGAACTGCCCACAACATCCAAACTGGCAGATTTGACAAACGAACAGATAATGCGGTTGGCCCGGGCAATTCGCCAAGTTGAAGGATGGCGCGAAGGCGTCGAAAAAACAATACGCCCAGACACAATCATGCAAAACAAATTGCAGAAAACACTGTAATAAAAAACCGCATTATGCGGTTTTTTTATTGGGATATTTTATGCTTTATTTCACGAATACGGGCCAAAATTTCTTTTAAATCGGCATCCGTTGCGGCGACGGCGGGACGATTATGTACTT
>JAFXGD010000013.1 GCA_017513285.1 Alphaproteobacteria bacterium | reverse complement strand
ATTGTCCCGGCGTTGAACCCACAACAACCGCACCATTCACAATGTATCTGCCGGACGGATCCAAACAGTTTTCATAATCCGCACCGCACACAAATTCATCTTGCATACACGAATCCAACGCCGTCACACAACCACGCAAATCATATGCATTTTTCTGTTGACGCACCAACAAACGCGCACGTTGCAATACATTTTTGGCATTCCGCACAGTATTATTCATTGCATCATTCGCATCTTTTAAGCTGCGTTCATATGCAACACACTGCTTATCAATTTCCATATCATACGCATTTGACACAACGTCGGTATTGACCCCCTGCTCCATACACGAATTCAAGACAGCGGTCGTACAGCGCTTTTTTGCGGTATTGTACAGTTGTTCCCCACGTTGATTATTGATACTGGCCGACTCTGAATTTTTAGCACCACCAAAATCGAACATCCATAAACCACCCAGTGTTGAATCAACATTCATTGCCGTATTAACATTCAACAACCCCAACACATCGTTGTTTGCAGACACCGCCGAAGATGCACTGGCCTTAATTTCTTTTGGTTCCAACAGCAACTTTTTAATATTATCTAAATCTGTTGCCAACGTTGTACTGTCTTCACCCATGGTTGTCATCTGCAATTCTGCCTCTGTTTCACTGAACAAAGTTTCTATATCATCTGCGGACAACCCGATATATTGGATTTGCTGTGCAACATCTTGCAGTTCTTCACCCGCCTCTTTCAAAGCATTTTCAACAGTGACATAATTTTTAATATTTTTCGAACAACTGCATCGACCTTGGTTATCATCCAAAACGTTACAATAGTTATCCATACACGACGTATATTGCGCTTTACAGTAATCGGTCATTTGCGCCAATTCGTCCATATCAGAAACTGCATCTGCGGCACTGGTGTTTGACACGGCCGTATTATTGGAAATCAGCGCCGTAGATGTCGGTATACGTGCCCGTACGGACGACACACGTGTCCCCACCCGCCCATTATACAAAGGTTTATTTACAGTATCTGTTGCCACAATGGATGCACGTGCCTGAACACCTTTCTGGTTATTACTCTGCATTGTGCGACGTGTTGTTGCGATTTGATTTGTCCGTTGTCCCGATGCGGCACGTGATGGGCGCACCGCCGTACCACGTGTTGCAACCGTTGAACGTCCTGTACCTTTGGCCGTCACCGCCGCCGGTGTTGCCACTGTACGCGCCCGCACACCAACACCTGCATTGGTTGCACGTCCCGACACGGTCCGCCCGGCATTACGTGTCGACACCGCCCCCGCACGTGGATTAACACGGGATTGCGGCATCACAGGCGCCGCAACTTGTTCTGCGACTTCTTCAACGGCTGCGACTTCATCATCTGCCGACGCATCCGTCTCTACAAAATCTTCCTCATAAAACACAGGTCTAACCTCTGCAAAAGCAGGCAAAACCAATAACATTCCCAATACAGCGACTAATCTTTTCATAAAAAAATCCCTTCCATTACGGACATAATATCACATTTTGCAAATTCAGGCAAACAAAAAAACCAAAATTACTTGTTTTCTGTCAACTTTTTTTACCACCGCCATTCCGATGCCACAGTTTCTTTAATCAAAACGATGGTCACCACCCCACTGCAAAGGCCTTTCGCACCAAATTTTCCGTTTTTTACACAACACAATCACAGCCCCCCACAAAAAAACACAAGGCCAGAATTCCTAAATCATTAAAAATTATAATGATTTTTTGTTGCAGACATGATAACCTTTGTATATAATTGTCGACATAAAAATTCAGAAAAGGAAAACAAACGTGTCACTGTTGCGCAAAGTATCTGTTTGGCTATTAACACTGCCCTTGATGGGTTGCACCACTGTACCGACGACGACCCATGACGAACGTTTGGAACACTATGAACCCAAAATCACATCATCGGACTTTGATTACGACCCATATTCGACACCAATTGCATCATATTATTTGGACGAATTAACCGCCACCCCCGACATATCTGGCGCCACATTAATCGAAGACGGCCTGTCTGCATTTATCATTCGTTCTGCATTTGCCCGCATGGCGACCAAGACGATTGATTTACAAACATATATATACAGCAATGACTTCACATCCCGCGTATTAATTGGCGAATTAAAGAATGCGGCCGATCGTGGTGTAAAAATCCGCATATTATTGGACGACTATGGCACGAAATCCGACATTGTAGACGTAATGTTATTGAACCAGCATCCGAATATAGAGGTCAAAGTCTTCAACACGGTACCCAACCGTTCTAAACTGTTATATTATCCGCAATTTTTGACCGACTTTAATCGCTTGAATTCACGCATGCACAACAAATTATTCATTGTTGACAACATTGCATACATAACGGGCGGCCGCAACGTGGGCAGCAATTATTTCTATCCGGAAACGGCATCAAACTTTTCGGACACAGACGTACTGTTTATTGGCGACATGACGCAGTGTGCCACGGCCAGTTTTAATGAATATTGGAATCACCACTTATCAATACCTGCATCTGTTTTTCCAAAATCCAAATCAAAATCTGGGATGCGTCGTTTGGAAAAAACATTTGCGAAATTTGAACGTGACAGTACGGAAAACCTGCGCCGTTATAACACGGTCATTTCGATGGCCCAACGTGATTTCAAGCAACACAAATTTGATTTTTCATGGGGGCGTGGTAAATTCTTGGCCGACCCACCCCAGAAAGTAGAAATGACCATGGCGGAAAAAGAATCATATCGTGGCGACATCATTCGTGCATTGCAACATCTGTGGGACAAAACAACAGATTCCGTTTATATGTCTGCGGCCTATTTTGTTCCGGGCCAAGGTGGTTTGGAACACATGTTACATGAAGAGAACTCTGGTGTCCACATGACGATTGTAACAAATTCACTGTCATCGACGAATGCGCCAACGGTTTATGCAAAATGGGAACGGTACCGTCGTAAACTGATTGAATCCGGTGCAGACGTATATGAATTTATGGAATCTGCGGAAAACCTGCGTGGCAAAATGCACGACCGTGAACGCAAACAATCCAGTTTTTCTGTCCTGCACAGTAAAACAATGGTATTTGATGACAACATATCATGGATAGGCAGCTTTAATCTGGACCCACGCAGTGCATATTACAACACTGAAAACGTTGCGATATTTGAAAGCCGTGAATTTGCGGACAAATTACGTTCTATGATAATCAAGGACACGGAAACCTCATGGCACGTGACATTGGATTCGAATGGCGATCCGATATGGACGGGTCGTCGCACCGGGGACACTGCCCCCCGCACATACCGACACGCCCCGGACACCGGGCTGTTCCGTCGCATATGGAAATGCATATGCAATCTGGTCCCGGAAAAGTTTGTATAGCCCCTTTTTTACCCCCCCCTTTACTTGCACAAAAATGTCATCCCGTGGCTTGCTCGTCCTACGAAACCTTGGTGAAGTAGGAACCACGGGACCCAGGTTATGCAACTCCCATTGTCATCCCGTGGCTTGACCACGGGATCCAGGTCGTGCAAATTAAATAAATCCTGCCTGCACCACGAAACCTTGGTGAAGTAGGAACCCCGGGAACCTGGTACCGCAAATTAAAATCACTTAAAAACACCCGCCTGTCTTTTTTTTCTTTTATCAAACAACATTTTATGTTAAAATCAATCATCAGAGAGAAAATGAAAACACGTCTTTTACCAATTTTTATGGCTCTGTATTGCATGACATCATCGAATGTCATGGCAAACGTTGCAACCACGGCGGGTTCAAACCTGACGGCGTGGAACGGCAATGCGGGCGCAACGAATAACAACGCATGGAACACTGCGATGAACAATCGCACATTTGCGACGGGGCCATTGGGTGGTTCCAATGCTGCGGTCCCCCGTGCGGACTTTGGCAATTGCAACGCATTAATAATGCGCTGTGCGCAACCAAAATGTTCTGGATGCACCACGATGGAATTGGCGAAACCGATTGTAACGGGTTGCGTAAATTCGACCGACACATGCAAGAAACATGGCGACGAATTAATTGAATATATATCGGCGCAACTGGTTTCGGACGCAACGGCCAAAGCGACCGCCGATGCAAATGCGGCCAACATTGCGGCGGCGAATGCGGCGGCATCTGCGGCAAACAACGCCAACAATGAACAGATATCACAATTACAGTCTCAAATTTCACAAATGGCCGCGACCCAGGCGGAAAGCAACCGCCAGATGCAGCAGTTAACCGAACAATTACAAAATGCGACGGCACAAAACAATGCGGCCCAAAATACGACGGCATCTGCACCTGTGTCCACCCCCGACGCCCCGTCACCGACCACCAATTCTGACACGACATCAGACACATCGGACGCAACCCAAGTATTTAAATCATCCCAATTTAGCGACGTTGAAAACATTGCAAAAAAATATGATATTGACCCCGACATGGCCGTACGCACGATGATAACGGGCGAAATCATGACGGACATTGAAAATGCCAAAGACGCCATGACCAAATTAAAGGCGGCGATGAACGAAACATTCAAATACGCCGGATGCAATCAATACGGCGCCAATTGTTCGGGGCCTCACCGTGTCAAAGCATTCAAAGAAAAAGCATATCAATACTTTGAACCATATGACGAAGTTGCCGACCATATATACAGCGCATTGGAATCCGCATTAATGGTTGGTGCGGACGTCAACGACATAATAATGATGTTGGCGGGCGGCTGCGAACGTTGGGCGCGATACATTTGCACCACCACCAGCTATGCTAATCATAAAGGTGGCAACGTCATCGAATACGTTTACCCGGATTTTCGATATACCGCCACATCTTGTCCGGACGGCAAATCTGCACCAGACGGAACAGCACAGTCAATCCAACACATTAAAAAAGACTCGTCCACCGACAAGTCAGCACCGATAGAAGAACCTATTATCAGGGGCAATATGCCATGTACCGTGGGTGCGATCATCCCCCCCGAAGATGATGCCCGTTGCCGTATCGCCGAAGTGATAACCGACGACAATCGCGAAACACTGATGACCGAATGGGACAACGAAATGCAGGACGAAGGCTCATATGTCCGCATTGGCTGCGCATCAAACGCATTGGGTGCATTGGCCAGGCTGAACCGTCGGTCTTCATCCACCAAGAAAGCCATGGACATCGAAATCTTGGAACGCATGTTGGCCCAAGATGCATCTGACTTTACGGGGCGCAGCGCATCCGGTCTGCGCAATTACGGTGGCCGGGCAAATGCCGACGACGCATTTGACAAATACAAATATTGCGCATTAACGGTTGACGGATATAACAAATTGCAAACCGCATTGGCACAGCGCCGCATGCCCGCCGGCGAAATTTGCATGGATTATGATGATTTATTCGGGCACATGTATCGATCCGAATTGATAGATTGGGCGTCGATTTCTATCGATACAACGGGATCAGTCGACAACGGGACATATACCGTGCCGAACTTTACGTGTGCTGCAAATGAATGCAACGAAGCAGAATTTAATTATAGGAAGACATCCTGCGGACTAATCAGCGTTAACTGCATAAATTGTAGCGGGACCGAGAGTTTGCAGACAGAATCTTCTTGCAACACTTTTATTGATACAGATAAAGACAACAAGCATGACAGCGGATGCAGTTGTCAAATAAAAGATGTAGAATCCTGTGAGAAAGATGGCCGCAAATTCAAATGCAAAAAAAAATAACAACTAACCCGTGACAAAATGCAGAATAAAAAACGTTCATTTTTTCAAATATTAACATCCATGGTTATGGCGTTGGCGTTGACACCGCTGTTTGCGGCGGACGACAAAACCGGGTGTGACAATTCCGATAACGATTACATCAAATCGGATTATGCATTATGTTCCACCCATCCATATAATGTTGGATTGAACGAAATTCCGGACTCATCTGGCCGTAATGTTATGCGTGAAGTTATCGCCATGAAATCTGAATTAATCACGCAACAAATGTATCAAAATTACCATGCATTGGAATCGATGTTAAGCCGCTTGGAAAAACAATTGGAAAAAGCGGTATTAACCGCACAATACAAAGCGGCATCGGGAAACAGTGGTTCAAAATCATCCAGCTCAAACGACGAAGACGAACGTCGTTCCCGTGGCACAAAATCCACCCCAATCAGCTCGGCCAACGATTGTGGCGCCAAAATATCACACGATGAAATCATTGCGTGTTTGAATTCCAACATTCAAATAATCCGCAATGAAATCGGCAATGGATCCCTGTCCAACGCCCGCAAACAATTAACAATAGATTTGGCCACCGCACAAATGAACGGGTATATTGGCGGTTCTGAGGGGGCTTACGCACAAAAAACACTCAATTATCAAAATTGTGAATTAAGGTCAGAAAGCACCAGCACCACAGACTCAGCAGGCGGAACACAAACTATCAACGCCGACCCCATGAACAATTGCTCGAATATTAAAAATGCCAACCGTAAAACAATGCAAAGTTGTTTAAATGAATTTTCTGCGGCATTACGTGTTGCATCCGAATGGCAAGATTGCAAAAAAAGCATAAATTCCCGTGGTGGCTATCGCTATTAATCCCCCATTATAAAACACCCCCTGCCTGCACCACGAAGCCTTGGCGAAGTGGTGTCATTCCGGGGCTTGCGCGTCCTACGAAACCTTGGTGAAGTAGGAAGCACGGAACCCAGGTAGCGCAACTCCCATTGTCATCCCGTGGCTTGCGCGTCCTACGAAACCTTGGTGAAGTAGGAACCCCGGAACCCAGGTTGTACAACTCCCATTGTCATCCCGTGGCTTGACTTTCGCACCCAGATTCATGCCTTTAAAAAATTGTCATTCCGGGGCTTGACCCCGGAACCCAGGTAGTGCAACTCCCATTGTCATCCCGTGGCTTGCTTGTCCTACGAAACCTTGGTGAAGTAGGAACCACGGAACCCAGGTACCGCCTTATAATACATTATTCAAATCCTCATACAAATCCCGCCATTCGGGATTAAATTTCTCTATCAAATCTTTTTTCCAATTTCTATTCCATTCCTTTAAACGCTTTTCATGCCTAATTGCCTGTTTTACATCTTCAAAACGTTCAAAATATACCAATTTATCAACATTGTACCTGCTGGTAAAACCAGGCGTCAAATGATGTTTATGTTCAAAAATTCTCTGTGGTAAATTACTTGTAAAACCGATATACAGCGTTCCATTTTTAGAACTGGCCAAAATATAAACATAATAATATTTTTGTATAAAAACCATATACTAAGGATAAATCACCTGGATCCCGTGGTCAAGCCACGGGATGACAGAAAATAAGCAGAGTATGTAATACTAAACAAACACTGTCATTCCACTGCTTGACTTTCGCACCCAGGTTGTGCAACTCCCATTGTCATCCCGTGGCTTGACCACGGGACCCAGGTAGCGCAAATAAACTTTCACAGCCCCTATTCCTGCCCCTCCCCCTGTCATTCCTGCATACGGGCCCCGCACAAACATTTGTTTGTGTGGGTGTAGTCCAGGCAGGAACAGGGACTTTTAAACCCTGCTTAAAAACACCGCCCACAAAATCTTTGCCCGCACTACCGCCCACCGTCATACCCGCAACGGCGGGTATCCATTGCCCCGCAGGGACGAATAAAAAACAGCCTGCGCCACGAAGCCTTGGCGAAGTGGTGTCATCCCACTGCTTGACTTTCGCAACCGGGTTGTGCAAATAAAAAAGTGCGGGGATTCCCCGCACCTTCTTTTGTTGTAAGACAAATATTATGGTTCAATAACTTCCCATGAGAAATCACCATCCTGAACAGACAGAGCACATTTTTTCTGTCCACCAGCAGCACAAGCTTCTGGCACATTCGCCAACGCAACAACTGCAGCATTAATGGTAGAGCTTTGAACAGATGTCAATTTACCATCTACTTCTACGACACCCGTTACAAATTTGTTCGAATTTGCTTCAACAGCAACAGTTGCATCCAACCCTGCAATTTTAGCGTCTGTATCAGATTTTGCATCTGCCAAGACACCATTTTCTGCATCATTAATCGCATCAATCTGGTCCTGCAAGGCTTTTTGGATATCAGGCAAAACACCAGTTTCCTCATAACCAGTTGCCTCAGAACCAGTTCTCTTATAGATCTGATCAAGCTTTTCTTGAACACTATTAGTTTGTGTAGCCACAGTTCCAATCTGATCAGCAACATAAGTGGCAACAGCTTTAGTCGTTGGCGCCGTCACAGTAGAATGTTCTGCGTTGTCATCATTAGAAATCGAGGTATCAAACGCTTGACGGGAAACGGTTACAATACCATTTGCTTCTGTTGTTTGAACAACATAATT
>JAFXGD010000012.1 GCA_017513285.1 Alphaproteobacteria bacterium | reverse complement strand
TGCATCATTGTTAATGGCATTCTTTTATCAATTCATGCCACAATTAATTTATGGCGGCCACCTGTATTTGTCCTGTCCACCATTGTATAAATTAACCTGTGGCACAGAATCAATTTACGTTGACACGGATGAAGAATTGGAAAATCTGAAGGCAACGAAGTACAAAAACAAACGTGTTGAAATATCACGATTCAAAGGTTTGGGCGAAATGATGCCAAATCAATTAAAAGAAACCACCATGTCCCCCAAAACCCGCCGTCTGATACGTGTTGAATTACCACCACGCACCGAAGAAGGCGCCGAAGACACAGAAAAAACGCGTACAATTGTTTCAGAATTAATGGGCAAAAAACCCGAATTTCGTTTTAAATTCATAACGGAACACGCCCAATTTGTAAAAGATTTGTTCGTATAATAAACAATGCCCACCGGGGCATTTTTTTATATTATCATCTACACCGGTCCCACGGCGGTGGAATAAATTAAAGATAATGGTATAGACAAACGGATTGGGGCGAACGTAGTGTACATAACGCTACATGAGACACCACCCAACCCCCTTGCGGGGGAATAAATTAAAGATAATGATTTAGATAAAAGTGAAAACACCGGCGTAGTGTACAGAAGTTACATGAGATTCCCCACCCCTTGCAGTGTAATAAATTAAAGATAATGGTATAGATAAACGGGTTGGCAATGGCGTAGTGTACACAAACGTACATGAGTCATTGCCAACCCGCTTTAGATATGCCATTAGATTTAATTTAGAGGCGCGCCCCAGTGTTGCTGGATACTCCTCTCCACATCCATCGGACTTACCAATACCTGTGGGGTCAAAATAACCACCAAAACTTCACGGGTGGCCGATGTTTCACGTGAACCCGACAGGGCCATAAAGTCCGGATCGCCCAAACCATAACGGGTATCTTCACTGGTCTGTTTTTCAAAGCCGGAAACAACCAACATTTGACCCGATTCCATAATAACTTCCTGCATGAAACTGCGTTCTTCTACTTCGGGCAATTGTAATGTCACTTCACCAATCGTTTGTGTGGACATGCGTAACAATTCACGCACCGACATACGGAACAACAGTAAAATCTTGCCATTGTCCAAAACATTTGGCAACAACTGCATTGTAAATCCGGTTTCCAAATCATCTTGGTCAACGGTACTGGATTCCACAGTTGTAAAGTTACGTGATTCAAAACGTTTGATATATCCGGTTGTACGTGTATTGCTGACGGGGGCGACACGATTACTGCGTGTTGTGACCCCAACATTTGTCACCAAAGACACCTTGCCCTGCTTTGCCAAGGCCTCTATCAAAGCATTACTGCCGGCGGCACCTGCCAACGAACCATTCATAATTTGATCATTTGTATATGCACCTTCAACCAAACTGCCATTTTCCAAATGCGTTGCACCGGTCAAAGCAGAAACACTGTTTGACAAAACGGCGATATTCATTGAACTGGCTTCGGTTGATGCCAAATTATTCTTTGGATTGGCAACGATGTTCAAACCCGACGTCGAATTAATTGCCGCCGCCAAATTCAACCCAAACGCCGAATCATTTGAAATAGTCACTTGCAACACTTTGACATCAATTGTGATTAATTGGCTTAAACGTTTATTTTGTTTTTCGATATATTCACCCACACGTGACAAAATCGATGGCGATGCCGTCACGGTAATTGTTCCCAAACTGCGTGATACGGTAAAATCTGCATTGTTGCTATTTCCAATAATAGATGAAATGGCGCTTTCAACTTCATCCCATTCTTTCAAAGTAGACGCCAAAGACACTTCATTTGCATCATCGGTTGACACAGATGTTTGATATGCAACTTCGGTTCCCAATGCATATAATGTAAATGTACGTGTTTCTGTTTCATAGAACACGATTGAATTCTTATCATAATACCACAGCAAATCTAAATCCGTTGCCACCTGGGACAACAATCCCGACAGTTTTCCGGTATACGCCACATTAACCTGCTTTCTTAATTTATCTGCGGCAACTTGGCTGTCAATTTTAACCGGTATTCCTGTAATAGAATAAATATCATTTGCCAACACCTGTAAAGACACCGGCTCATTCAACAAAATTGTCACACCTGTATCCGTTTCGAATTTTGCGGGCAAATTATTTCTGTGTTCCAACACGACCGATTTATTTCCCAACCAAACACCTTCGGACATAGAAACGGTATCGCCACTGGCCACTTTTGCACGTGGATTTTTTGCCATTTCAAACGCATCATACGCATTAATAAAGTCTTGGTCCACAGACGCCGCCACTTGGGCCGATTCACGTTTGGCGCATCCCGTGACACACGCCACAACCAAAGCACCCATAACAATATGTTTAAACATTTTCATCATCTATTTTCTCCTACGGCATCTGTACGACGAATTATTCTTCTGTGGTTGAAATCACCAATACTCTATTACCTTTATAGAACTTTGCATATGGGATTGGTGTCGCACGTCCAAAGTTACGAACCAATGCCGACGCCACATCCACAAAACGGCCCTTGAATACAGCGCTGGCCTCAATCGGATATTCACGTGGGGTTGTCCAAACCAAATCCCAACCTTCTTTATCACACCACGATTGCAATACTTCACGCAAAGTCTGCCCATTTGCCACCACCCAAGAACGAACCTGATCAATCGCCTTGACCGGGGCTTCGGCATCTGCAGATTCATTAACCGCCATCAAAGTTTCTTCGGTTGTGACAACGGTTTCTTCGGTCACGACAACCACATCACCATTATCGGCTGTAAAGGCAATTGCACGATTTCCCGCCAAATCTTCAACAATCATACCACTGTCTTCTGCAACAATAACCGTTTGACCATTTTTATCTTCAATTGCCAACATTGTTTCACCTGCAGCATTTTCGATAACCTGCCCCACATCGGATGGCACATACATCATTTCACCACTTTGATCACGCACGGCGACAACTTTTTCACCCATTGGGTTTTCGACAATACGACTGGCATTTTCTGCAACGACCATCATATCGCCCTGCCCATCTGACAAAGCAACCACTTTATTACCCCCCATATCCTGTTGCATGGTACCAACACTGACCTTTGCAACGGTTGTAACGGTTTTACCATCGGCGGTCACGCCTGTCACTTTCATATTATTTCTGGCGGCGAAACCTTCATAAGTATCGGCATATCTGCCACAATTTTTACGTCCGCCACGTGAAACGGCCAAAACACTGCCCCCATCATCTTCCAAAACTTCCCGATGCAATAAAGGCATTTCCGAATGAGTATTACATTCATCATCGAACCCGACCGGAATCTGATTGCCATGCAACATATTTGCACCGCCCGACCAACCCAAGAATTCGCCACGTGTTCCCAAATTAAAATTATTTTCCACCACCAAATCTGGCCCAACCTTGGACACAATACGCAGTGTTTCATCCATGGTCTTTTTTGAACACAACCCACCTTTACAACCAACTTCGACATCAGCATCCGAACCCACCAAAGGCCACGCCGGCACATCATTCGCATTTAATTCCAATCCCGAATTCGTTGACGGACGCATCACCATTCCACGTGCATACGGTTGTGTATCCACCTCTACCACCTCATCGACGTATCTTTCTTGGTCATAAAAAACCTGGGACGTAACAGATTGTGGCACATTTGTTGCCGCAAAACAGTATCCTGCGGCTGTTGCAAACATCGCTGCTATTAAGACCTTACGGAACATGATGTAACTTCCTTTTCCTAATATTATTCCTATTCTTATATATTATTATAACAATTTGACCGAATCTGTGCAAGACCAAAACGCACACAATTCAACCTTATTTTTTTACATCAGATAAAATCAAACGAATCGAAAAAAGTATGCTATACTTACACCAACAACCACAACAAATTGATAAAGGTAAAGGCATGCAAAACATAATTATTTACATATTTTTTGGTCTGATAACAATCGGCTGCGCCATTATTACGTTTTATATACATCGTACCCACGCACGAATTGCGGACATGAACAAAACATTGGATCACCAATACAATTTGATCGTTAAAATGCAATCTGTGCTGAAAAACAAGTATGCAACCAATGCAATTGCAGAAAATGCAGAAATGATTTACCAAGACCTGTTGCAAAATCTGATACCCATCATGGCGGCGATTGATGTCATGCCCCGCAATACACCCGAACATCCACTGTGGCGTGCATTGGGTGGCATAATGGACGAATACGCCAAAAATCCATTCGCATTGGAAAAGTTACGCCGTGCAATAAAACTGGATTCTGAAATCGCCCGCAGCATTGACAACTATATGCGTCGTGCGGACAATTTTTTACATCATTTAACCACAACCGAACCCGAAGGGCTGCTGTCTAACACATTTACAGACGGCCTGTTGGGACAATCATTAACATTTTTCGCCCAAGCAAAACAGTTAGCGGCCCAAGGAACCTAATCCACCAATGGCAAAATTATCACCCGAACTTATTCGTGAAATATCCGCCCGTCGTAAAGAGCCGGCTTGGTTACTGCAATGGCGATTGGACGCATATGACACATGGCGAAAAATGACAGAACCCCACTGGGGCATTATTGATTACGCACCAATCGATTATGATGCACTAGATTACTATAATGAACCGGCCCCAATCGACAATTCTGACCTGGGGGCCATATACGATAAAATGGGGTTACCCGAACAGGAAAAACGTGCCTTAATGGGCATGGCCACCGACACAGTTATCGACAGCCGTTCTGTCCACACGTCATATACCGCCGAACTGCAGCGTTTGGGTATCATATTTATGCCATTTTCCCAAGCCGTTATTGAACACCCCGACTTGGTACAAAAACATCTGGGTACAGTCGTATCAAAATCGGACAATTTTTTTGCTGCGCTAAACGCCGCAGTATTTTCCGACGGCACATTTGTGTACATTCCACCAAACACCAAATGCCCAATTGATTTGGCCAGCTTTTTCCGCATAGAAACCGCCAAAATCGGACAATTTGAACGAACATTAATTATTGCCGACACCGGTTCTGAATTAACATACATGGAAGGTTGCAGCGCCCCCCGCCGTCCCAACCACCAACTGCACAGCGGGGTTGTTGAAATCATTGTAAACGATAATGCGACGGTAAAATACGCAACCGTTCAAAACTGGTTTTCCGGCGACTTTGACGGCAATAAAAACGTTGGTGGCATATTAAACTTTGTTACCAAACGTGGCAAATGCGCAGCCAATGCCAAACTGTTATGGACGCAATTGGAAATCGGATCTGCCCTGACATGGAAATACCCATCGACCATTTTGTCCGGAAACAATGCGTACAGCGACTTTTATTCACTGTCAATTACACGTGGCGGCCAAATGGCAGACACCGGCACAAAAATGATACACATTGGGGACAACACGACATCGAACATCGTTTCATATGGCGTCGCATTGGATGCATCCACCCAAACATTTCGCAGTCTGGTATCCTTTACCGGCAACAACTGCACAAACGCATCAAAGTGCGACAGTCGCATAATCGGCAATCGTGCAACGGCCAACACCCTGCCCCGCATTATACACAGCGGCCACAACAACAACCAATCACACGAAGCAACAACCGGTAAAATAGATATCGCAACTTTAACATACTTGAACATGGCCGGCATTGATACCGATGCTGCAACCGCATTAATTATCGGCGCCACTGCAACCCCGGTTATATCACGTCTGCCGATGGAGTTTTTGGTTGAATCAAAACAATTAATACAAATGGCATTATCCAAGGATTAAAACAATGTTAGAAGTAAAAAACCTGAACGTATATTTAAATGATCGTCAATTATTGACCGACATCAACATGACAATACATCCGGGCGACCGCCATTTAATTTCGGGTCACAACGGATGTGGCAAATCCACATTGGTAAACACCATTGCGGGCAATCCCGAATTCACAATCAAATCTGGCACCATTACATTCCAGGGCCGCGACATAACATCGGAAAACGCCACAACACGTGCATTGTTGGGCATATTTCTGGCATCACAAAACGTTCCCGAAATTCCCGGTCTGACCGTAATCAGTTTTTTAAAGCACTCTTGTGCGGCACACACACACTTTCAAACAGGTCACGATTTATCAATGGCGGATTTTTTGGAAAATCTGGAAGCCGCACGCACGACATTAAATATTCCACGCGAATGGTTAAACCGCAGCATTAATGTTGGTTTTTCTGGTGGGGAACGCAAAAAAATAATGCTGTTAAGATTACTGTTAACAAAACCGCAATTGGCAATTTTGGACGAACCTGACTCCGGCGCCGATGCCGAAACCCAGCGCATAATTGCCTCCACCATTGAATCGATGCCCAACACAACATTTTTAATAATCAGCCACCAAAAATCCTTTACCGATTTAATTACATGGACCGGCACAACCACTTTATCGGGTGGCAAAGTTATGATATAATTAAACCAAATAAGACATACAAAGGACACACAATGACAGACAACAAAACATCAAAATTATCATCGTGGGTTTTATGGGGGCCATTAAAATCCGCCATCGTATTTTTGGCATTAATATTTATATGCGCTATGCTGATGTATAATATTGCAATTCCCGCCATACGAATTGCGACACCAATTATCACATTGGTTTTGGGAATATTATTATTGATTAAATTTTTACCGAAAACCAAATACATTGATCGTCGCAGTTTTATTTTAACAACCAACACCATATGGATAATCGGCACAATTGTAATTGCAATAACTGCACCCATCGTTGCTGCATACCAAATACCGGAATTACAACCAACCGACAACTGGTTAATGCCGATACTGACATTATTCTTGGTGTTAATTATTGGGATGTATGCATTGGGAATGATGTTCACCGCAATTTATTTAACTTTTTATCGTCTGCGTACATTAAATATTCCGACATGGAAAATCATTTTGGCATATCCATTGGGCGTATCTGCATTATCTGCAATGGCATACATTTTGGACACGCCCGACAAAAAAGCGACCAACATTGAAACCAAATCTGGCCTATTAAACAAAATGACAGATTGGACAATGGCACGTCCACGCAACGCAATAATTACATATACAACTATATTATTGGCATCAAATTTATTTACCAATGGCCTGCCTGCCCTGCTGTTAAACATTGTTATAATATTAATATTGGCATTAACGGTTGTAAACGTTGGTCAAAAAAACTTTTTAAAAAATATTGGGGGCAAATATGCCACACTGTGCGTAATACTTAATCTGTTTATAATTGGTGCGGCCACACTGTTTTTCACAATGGTTCCTGCGATTACAGATGCGGTAACCCCAAACATTAACGACACACAACCAAACATCGAAGAAACATTATAAAAAACGGGGGCAAGACATGCGTGGAATATTTACATTTTTATCATTTTTATTATTGCTGTGGCTGGGGCGTTCCATCCTGATACCATTATTAATAGCGGGCTTTTTATGGTACCTGTTAAACGCCATAACAGATTATTATCGTCGGGTATTACCCAACAATGGCATTTCTAAATTTTGGTCACGTGTTTTTGATTGGATTGCCAATCTGTCATCATTTGCAACATTGATATTAACGGCATACCTGTTTGCGACCCAAATCCGCCCAATGTTTTCCGAATTAGTTGCCGCATTACCGGCATTACAGTCAAAACTGATTACATTGGGTGAATATTTATCGGAATCATTGGACATCAAATTTGATGCATCAATGTTGCCCAACATTACACAAATGGCATCGAACATCGGCGCATCGATTGCGGGCATTGCGACATCTATGGGCATGGTGCTGATATACTTGATATTTATGTTTGTGGAACAAAGCACATTTAATCAAAAATTCGCCTCTATGTTCCCCAGCCGCCGTCAATCAAAAAAATTGCGCTATATTTTGGACAGCATCGACACCAATATGAAAAAGTACCTGTTTGTTAAGACTGCTATTTCTGCGGTCACCGGCATCATATCATATTTTTGGCTACAAATCATTGGCGTTGAATTCGCAGGCGTTTGGGCATTTATAGTTTTTGTCACCAGTTATATTCCAACCATTGGCGCCTTTGTGGCATGCGGATTACCAATTTTATATTCTTTGGTGACCGCCCCATCATTGCAACAACCACTGTTAACAGCGGTCGGATTAATCGGGCTGCAAATCCTGTTTGGGAACATACTGGAACCAAAATTAACGGGTAAAACATTAAACCTGTCCACATTGGCAATATTAATAAACTTGGTATTTTGGGGAATGATTTGGGGCATCGCCGGCATGTTCTTCAGTGTTCCATTATTGGTTGCCGTATATATTACATGCGCCCAATTTGATTCGACCCGTTGGATTTCTGTATTGCTGTCCGCCGACGGCAACATCCCCGACAAAAAAGAAGAATAAAAAACGTTCTATACGCATGAAATACGGGCTTTTTTTACAAAGCCCGTTTTATCATCGCCATTGCATTTTCCAAAATCAGACGTGCGGATTCTGAATCTAATTTTTCTTTTAAATCCCGAACACGCACACGGCCCATTTCCGCTTGTGCTGCAAACGACGTCAAATTCTCTGATATGGTGCAAATTGGCAAATCGGTCACCCCGGCCAAATCATCAATAAATCGACGCACATGCCCAGTTGTTTCGGATTCGGTTCCATCGCTGCGCACAGGCAACCCAACAACAATTCCAACAACATTTTCATCCGTCGCCACACGCAATACCGCTTCGGCATGACTTTTATCCATCCGGCCCATTACAATGGCCGGTCTGACAAATGCGAAATCCTGTGACGGATCAGACACCGCCACGCCAATTCGACGCATCCCCCAATCGATTCCCAAAATACGTCCCGCATGCGGAAAAGCCTTGAAATCTGGCAAAATCATTGTATAATTCCTTTACTTTATAAATAATAGGATTGAAAATGGCATTTAGCAAGCAACAATTACAAAAATTCGCTGATTTGATAAAGATTGAATTATCGGACGAAAAATTGGCCGAAATGAATATAGACTCGGTCATTGAATGGTTGGACAAATTACAGAAAATCGACACGACCGGCGTTACGCCTTTATTAAATCCATCGGAACATAAATTACCCATGCGTTCTGACGTTGTAACCGATGGCAACATTCGCGACTTGGTTTTGGCAAATACGCCCGATAATGCCGGCACATCACGCGGATACTTTGCGGTACCAAAAGTTATGGATGGGGATTAAGGAATTTTACATGTCACAAATCACAATATCATTTTATGATGTCAACAATGACACCACATATCAAATGCACGACACGCTGTCTTTTACCAAGACACGTAAAATCGCCACACGCATAAACGATATCACCAACAAAAAATCACCATGCTTGTCCGAAGTTCGCATGCACATGGTCGATAAAAACAGTGCTGTAATAATCACATCTGTTGGTCGCAAAACATTGGCACCATGCAACAAATGCGCCGGCGGTTCTTTAAAGGCATTGCGCCCAACCGATCAAATGCGTGCCTGCATTGGCCGTATGTCACGTGGCCTGTGCCAAGATAAATTGGTATTATCAACATTTGGCCCAATTTTATGGCCCGAAAATTATGGCAAACAACGTTAAGAATATGAAAACCGTACAAACTTTTTTCGGCATAAAACCATTTGGCGCAAACACACCGGTTGGCGACCCCATACCTGTCACCGATGCCGTTCAAATATTGAACAACCTGACCGAAACAAAACAACCATGTTGCTGCATGGGATTTCCGAACGCTTTTTTTGGATATGACATTGTATCATGTCGGCCACACGCCACATTTGAATTGATTGTCGACATGGACGGCAACACAAAAATGCCATGCAAACACATTGGTCCGACCGCCATACGTGAATTACCCGTATCTAAAAAAATGCAAGAGTGCATTAAACGTGCCTCTATGGGCAAATGTGCAGATGAATTCATGCGCACAAACATATGGTCTGTTATATTCCCAGACAAATACAACAAACAAAAATAAAAAGATAAATACAAAATGGACGCACAGAAATATACACTTAATGTAGCAACCAAAAAGCATACGATTGCCACACATGGCATCATCCATCCATTAGATGTTCGTCTGGACACATGCAAATGGGATAATGCCACATTACAATTGGAAACATATCACACATTGGGCGCCCCCGGCATCAAAGTCGGCGTCATTGCACCTGCGACAGGTATACACACATACAAAATCGGCGACACGGTAAATGTAATTTCACAGATACCTGTAAATCTTGGTTGTGTTTTAACCAATATTGTAAAGACAGATTTTTTAGCAAAATATATTGCTAACCAACGATAAGAACAACTAAACGGAAAACGAAAATGATAGACTTAACATTGACCCAAGCACTGGAAAAACTGAACAATCGTGAAATATCTGCGGTTGAATTGACACAACATTATCTGAATCGCATTGAAAAATATGGTGCGGATTTAAATTGCTATATCACGGTGACACCGGAACGTGCGCTTGCCGATGCGGCCGCATCTGATGCACGGCGCAGTGCTGGAAACACCCTGCCCTTGGATGGGATTCCAATTGCAATGAAAGATTTATTTGCAACCTGTTCCATTCGCACAACTGCGGCATCACGCATGCTGGAAAACTTTATCCCAGAATATGAATCGACCGTATCGCAAAAATTTATTGATGCGGGAACGGTATTGCTGGGCAAAGCGAATTTGGACGAATTCGCCATGGGCACTTTCAGTAAAACCAGTTTCTTTGGCGCACCAATTAACCCATGGCAATTGGACAAACAATTAACCGCCGGTGGTTCATCGGGCGGATCAACATCGGCCGTTGCCGGTGGTTTGGCATTGGGTGCAACCGGCACGGATACCGGCGGTTCGATTCGTTTTCCTGCGGCAATTACTGGCTTGGTTGGCATGAAACCCACATACGGTCTGTGTTCACGTTGGGGATGTATTGCATTTGCGTCCAGTCTTGACACCCCCGGCCCAATTGCACGCACAGTGGACGACACCGCATTGTTATTATCGGCCATGGCGGGTCACGATCCCAAAGATTCAACAAGTAGCACAAACGGCTTCACATGCAACGCCCCTTTGACACCTGTCCTGGGCGACGGTCACAAATTACGCATTGGTGTTATTCGTGAATTTTCAAACGTTGCAATTTCCGACGATATGCGCACATTATTTGAAAAAAGAATTGCGGATTTAAAATCCATGGGCGCCGAAATTGTCGAAGTTTCCATTCCAAACATATTGGATGCATTGGCGGCATACTATATCATTGCCCCGGCCGAAGCATCTTCGAATTTGGCACGCTATGACGGCATGCGCTATGGCCTGCGTGTTGAAGGCAAAGACATTTACGACACATTTAAAAAGACCCGTGCCGCCGGCTTTGGTGACGAAGTAAAACGCCGCATGATTATTGGCACCGCCGTATTAAGCAGTGAATCATACGACGTATATTTTATGCAGGCCGCCCGTGTTCGTCGTATGATTGCAGACAGCTTTAACACCGCATTTGAACAGTGTGACTTAATCGTATGTCCCGCATCTGCAGGTACCGCCATGCCATTAAATTCGGACCTGACCCCATTGGAATACTATGCATTGGATTTATTTACCGTTGCCATGAATTTGGCGGGCGTACCGGCATGCAGCGTACCATGCGGTCTGGCGACAAATGGCCTGCCTTTGGGGATGCAGGTTGTTGGTCGTCGTTTTGATGATATGCGTGTATTGCAATTGGCCAAGCACATTGAAACGGTCGCCGCTGTTGACAATCGCCCAACTGTAATTATGGGGAAATAAATATGAATTTACGCAGCATCTTCTTTGGCAACAAAAAAACGACCACAACGGTCGCCAGAAAGGAGATGGTGGCTAGGGACGGAATCGAACCGCCGACACAGGGATTTTCAGTCCCTTGCTCTACCAACTGAGCTACCTAGCCAACGCAAGCGCAATAATAAGATACTAAAAACAAAAAAGCAAGGGAAAAATAAAATGTTTACGATAAAAGGCAAAACATGTGATTGGGAATTGGTAATCGGATTAGAAACACATATCGAAGTGTTATCTAATTCTAAATTATTCAGTGGCGCATCCGCCGATTATAATCCGACCATTGCACCCAACACCCAGGTTTCCATGGTTGACGTTGCAATGCCCGGGATGTTACCGGTATTGAACCAATACTGTGTTGACCAAGCCATCAAATTTGGCCTGGGAATCAATGCGGAAATTTCACGTCACAGCCGTTTTGCACGCAAACAATATTTTTACCCC
>JAFXGD010000011.1 GCA_017513285.1 Alphaproteobacteria bacterium | reverse complement strand
TTGTTGTGCTGATACTGATGTTTTTGCTGTTGGGAAACAAACAAGAAGAACCAACAGAAAATATATTGGCCAAAGAAATCGAATTGGAAATCATCCCCAATGCCGATACACCGTTGGATTGGCAAAATACACCGGTGGGCGTTACTGTCGATCAGATTTACCATGTCAAAGCAACAGATGCAATTAATATAATCGGCATAACCCCCGACAAACAATTAAGCGATTTTACCGTCGGTGGTTCATGCCAATCTATTGGTGAAGTTAACGACAATTTAAGTTGCGAATTGGAATTAAAGTATGCCCCAACAACCCCTGCCCCGGGACAAGATGTAATTATCACCATCAAATGGCATGATGCAAATCAAACCGCAGACATGGTCAGAACCAATAAAATCATGATAAAAGTCGGGGCCGTTGGTGTACCAGAGCCAGAGCCAGAACCAATACCAGAACCTGAGCCAATACCAGAGCCTGAGCCAATGCCAGAGCCGGAGCCAATGCCAGAGCCGGAACCTGTCTATATTCCCGAACCAGAACCAATACCAGAGCCGGAACCGGAACCCGTCTATGTGCCGGAACCGGAACCAAAGCCAGAGTTTCAGTTGAATTATGATGCGTGTTCGGATTTTTCTTTCCCGGGCTATGATTTGGGCGGAAAACAAATCGGATGGATAAAACCCGAAGGTGGTATGTATAACTTTTATCCATTTTCGGACAAATCGTGCAGCAACCCAACCGGTACATATAATCCCGACAATGGTATTATTTCCGATATTGATGACCCTGCACGAAAAATCGGTACAGATGCAGATCACATTGGATATGGCGCAATCATCGTTGGCGAAATGCCAAAACTGTCCAATGCACCGGCAATAACACCAATTGTACGTGCGCCCGCCAATCCCGGCAACGAAAGATCTGGGGGGGCGGCACGTTTGGGTGCAGATGGTTGGGAAAGCCGCGGCACATCAACATTCAGACCAAAGACAGATATAACATATGGAACGTCCGGAATTAAGACAGCCGTCGTTTCATCACAACCATATGATCGCACATTCGTTCTGCGCCAATTTAAACCAATTCCCGCAACAATTGTTTCGGATGTGCGTGCCGATGCAGAAGTGTACGAGAAAGGCAAGCCTTTGCCCGTGCGCGCAACGGTTGATCGCAATGTATATTCCGACAATGGTCGCACAATAATTATACCGGCCGGAACATTGATGTTGGGATATGTGACCGGCGAATTACCGGGACCATACAAAGCAATTGGGCGCATGCAAATAAATTGGTATCAATTTATTCGACCGGATGGTGTGGAATTTAACTTTGATGCACAAAATGCACCATACGCCGGCGATGCCCAAGGCCGTGTTGGTGTACCCGGACGGGGCAGCACCGATTATATGGAACAATTCTTTATGCCAATGCTGACGGCGATTGTACCGGCGGCGGTGAATTTGATTGCGCCCGTGTCCGATGCATTTGTAAATCAAATTGATTTGGATAATAACACCGTTGTTCAAAGCGGAACCGTTCGTTCGTCTGAATTGGCAAAGAATGAAATTATAACCGCATGGAACCAAGTCGCCCAGAAATTGTTGGTGGATATGATTGATAATACTGTGCCACCATTTTCAATTGCCGCCGGGACACGCATAACCGTTTATTCACCCGAAGATTTGGTCGTCGCATGCACGGACGAAACAAAACCGTGCAGTGTCACAAAATTGACCGGTGGTAAAGACCTGCGGAAGACAGAAAGATTTGATTATGCTGGCGAGGTACTTGCCAAAGGTAATGGGGTGGAGCCTATAGACAAAACGGGGCCAGATTGGGAGGGCCAGGTACGATCGTTTGCGGTTGCCAATTGTTGCGAAAATGGCAAACCAGCAAACACAACATCTGCGGCATGCGAAATATATGACTATCGAACATTGGTGTTCTATTGCCAATCGGCCCAGTATCAGGCAATAAATAATGCCAAGCAAGAAGCACTGTATCAAAACCAGCAGAAGCAGTTCCAACAATCGTATGGTATTACCAATCCAACCGTGACGGCCGAACCTGCAAACGCAAATACTGCAGACCAGAAGTATAACGAAACAGTGTTGGGAATGAAATATGATGATAGTGGCGCATTGCAAAACCCATTTGAATCCGCCCCCAGTGCGACATCCGCCCCACAGCAACAAGCAATAACATGCTTTGATGGGTCTTTGCCGGATGCAAATGGTTGCTGTGCCGGGGAAGTTTATACCGACATGGGAAATTTGGGCTTTAATTGCTGTCCCCAGGATGAAGAAGGGGCCGATTGTTTTCCACCGATAAAATAACACAACCCGCCGCTTGGCGGGTTTAATTTTAACATAACCGAACCAAACCAAAAAGGATAACGCCATGTAATAAACACAAATAAATTAAACGATGCATTTAACGCACACGTCATGTGCGTATTTTTTTGTAAAAAATCGATTCGTTACGCAAATTCAAAATTCGCAATTTAATTCGGTTTTTCGATTCGCACTTCAACCACAGGTTGTATTGTTTTACAAGAAAATATAATTGGTCTATATATAAACAACACAGGGATTATTAATAACAAACAAAAAGGAGAAAGAAAAATGACAAAGTTACAAGTAACAGCATCCATTGAAAAATTCCACAGCGCAGAACAATTGTGGTTCTGGTTCTTGTATTCTAAATCTATGCGCAACAATGTGTTACGGGCCCGTATAACACCAACACGCCGGCCGTGCGAAATACTGGATGCCGAAGCATTGATTACAAAACTGTATTTGGCGGGAAAATTGACAGATGAAGAATTATCAATAATGAAACGCTTTGGCGATAAACGCCGGGCGCCACATCAACACATATGGTGCGAAAACCGCGCATCCCAATTATGGAACAATGCAATGTCCGTCATAGAGGACGCCGCCAAACAACGTGGATGGATTGATTAACCCGCCCCCCGATGTGCGGGGGTATTTTTATTTGCATAACATGGGTGCGAAAGTCAAGCAGTGGGGTGACGCCACTTCGCCAAGGCTTCGTGGTGCAGGCAGTTTTTTTATTCGTCCCTGCGGGGCAATGGATACCCGCCGTTGCGGGTATGACGGCGTTTTTTTAAGTAATTTGTTATAAGGCACTACCTGGATCCCGTGGTCAAGCCACGGGATGACAGTGTGGGGGGCGTCGTTGTGTTAAAACCATGCGAAGTGTTGTTTTTAAGTAATTGTTAATTTGCACTACCGTGGTTCCTACTTCACCAAGGTTTCGTACGACGCGCAAGCCACGGGATGACAATGGGGGGTTGCATAACCTGGGTTCCGGGGTTCCTACTTCACCAAGGTTTCGTACGACGCGCAAGCAGTGGGTTGACGCCACTTCGCCAAGGCTTCGTGGTGCAGGCAGGATTTTTATTCGTCCCTGCGGGGCAATAGATACCCGCCGTTGCGGGTATGACGGCGGGTGGTAGTGTGGGCAAGGTTTTATTTAATTTGCATGAACCTGGGGGGGATTAAAAAAACCGCCGGTTGGCGGTTTTTTATTGAATCCATATTTTTGCAACATTTGTAGATGTTATTGTGGTGGCAAAATTCTCGCTGCCCACTGGGATTGTAATACTCTGAACAGCCGCCGCGGTACCATTATTAACATAAACAGGACGTGCATTTGTACCAACATTTTTAATAGGGCTATCATTAGTATCAGCTGGCAAAGAAACTTTCTCATTTAAAGCCGCAGACGCAGCACCAGCAGCAGCATCCGCAGAACTTTGGGCAGCATATGCAGATTTAGATGCGTCGGCGGCGTGCGCTTCGGCGGCAGCGGCAGCGGCACCGGCCATTTCCCCAACACGATTTACATATGTAACACCGGCGATACCCGATTCAGCCAAACCCGTTGGGTTATAAACATCATGCACAGTTCCTTCTTCTCGCTCAGTATCAGTTGTTGGTGCGTTAGCCCATGCGCCCACAGAAATCATGGTTGCCAAAATGGCCGTGAATAAAAATTTTGATTTTGTCATTCTGCCCACCAAATCAAGTATCTCTCTTTATTGTCTGTTTTATTATATGCGATTTGCAAATGTAACACAAGGGTAAAATTAATATTTTCTTAATTTATTTTTTTGCATGCGGTTGTGTGGGCCGCTTTTGTATGTGATTTTTTTGCATAACCCGGATGCGAAAGTCAAGCAGTGGGGTGACACCACTTCGCCGAGGCTTCGTGGTGCAGGCAGGTTTTTTTTATTCGTCCCTGCAGGGCAATAGATACCCGCCGTTGCGGGTATGACGGCGGGCTGTTAAATAATTTTATTTGCACTACCTGGGTCCCGTGGTCAAGCCACGGGATGACAATGGATGGGCGGTGCCTGGATGCGAGAGTCAAGCCACGGGATGACAATGAGGGTGCATAACCCGGGGGTGATAAAGAAAAAGTGGGGACATGCCCCACCAATTATTTCATGCGACGACGAATTATCTGCATTTGAATAATGCCAAAGATGTTCGATACCGTCCAATACAGAACCAATCCCGCAGGCATCCATGCAAACATGACCGTAAATAACACCGGCATCCATTTCATCATACGCTGGGTCTGGGCAACCGCATCGTCACCACGTGTCGCCGACCGGGAACGGGATGCAGACTGTAACCGCTGCTGCAACCACATGGTCGCACCCATCAATATCGGTAATATAAAATATGGATCCATCGCAGACAGGTCTGTTATCCATAAAAAGTGCGCATGACGCATCTGAACCGATACCAACAGGGCTTTATACAATGCGAAAAATATCGGTATCTGAATCAACATCGGTAAACACCCAGACATCGGTGATGTATGATGCGTCTGATACAGTTTTAACATTTCCATCTGAAGACGGGCTTTGTCATTCGCATACAGTTTTTGTATGCGCTGTAATTCCGGCTGCATACGCTGCATCGCAGCCATGGATGTGTATGATTTGCGTGTCAATGGCCACATCATTAAACGCAATAATATCGTCATGATTATTATCGCAACACCATAATTCATCACCAAGTGATGTATCCCGTTCAATACCCACAACATCGGACGGGCCAAAAACCAAAACCAACCGTAATCTAACGTTTCGCCCAACCCAGAAATCACAGAATCATACGAATTTAATATACTTTGATCACGGGGACCCGCATATATAACCGCATCCATCGTCGCAGTCGACCCGGGTGCAACCATAACCGCACCAGATGCCGTGTCAGATGTGTATAAATCACCAGAACGCTTGAACGATATGGTTTGGTCGGGGGTGTTTAATGACACAACCGTCTGCCAATACTGGTCCGCAAAGCCCGCAAAACCACGGGTCGTAGAATAAGCATAAGATTTTTTGTCCAACCGTTTCCATGGCACGTCCGTCACATCGCCATTCGATGATACAATGCCGCCCGTTTGAACCCCCGCCGCACCAGGTGTCGCACCACCACGAACCGTACGTGCATACGGCGTCACAGAAATCGTGTTCGACGTGGTATTGCGAACCGTATCAGATATGCGAACCAGATAGCCTTCAACCCGAACAGTGCGGACAAATTCAACACCATCAGAATTACGCCATTTATATTCACCATTATCCCCAGACCATACAGTCGTCGCAACCGGTGCAGTCGTGCCGGTCGTTATCATGCCCAACTCTATGAATTCATTATCGCCATCCAACAATGTCACAGAATCCGATCCGGATGTGTCCGATGCAAAACCTGTTAAAACAACATCCGAAATACGCAGCCCACGAACCGATACCGATGCCACATCCGATGATACCGTCGATACAGGGACAGATGACGCATCTGCAAATGAAACAATTTCTGATGTCGCCGTTTCCGATGAACGTGGCCCCATAATCAAACCAATCGCCCACCACGATAACATAAATACCATAAACCATAAAACAAAACCCGGAAATGTACGACGACGTTCGGTCGCATTGCGGTTTGCATTCCACTGATTAAATCCAGATGATGTATCCAATACTTTTACCATGATTATTTTTCACCTTTTGTTAATTTCACACACGTACGACGTGCCATGTACATGTTTAATAAATACAGACCAACACCAACAACAATGCATATGTCCGCAACATTAAATGCAGGCCAATGCCAACCGCCAATGTGAAAGTCCAAAAAATCAATCACTGCACCGAAACGCACCCGGTCCAATAAATTGCCCAATGCACCACCAACAATCAATGCCAATGGAAAACGTTCATATGAACGGGCACGACAAAATAAATAGTGCAATAAAAATCCAATAACACAACCTGTAAATAAAATCAAAACCAATGGGGCCGATTCACCCAATGCACGAAACAATGAAAAAGATGTGCCGGGATTCCAAGTAAATACTAAATTAAAAAAATCCGTCACGTGAAACATTAACCACGGCACAGAAACCAATTCCCATGCAGCACCATACAACGGATAGCCGCCCGTTATCATGTATAACAATATGCCTTTGGTTGCAATATCCAAAACCAATACCGAAAATATTACAGATAAAATCAGTCCTGTGCGTTTCATGTTAAACCTTTCCAAATTTCGTCAGTACAATATAACAATACACACATGAAATTGCAATCAAAAGATTAGCAAAGGACAGAAACGTCAATCACGCTTGTCAGAGATAACGTCCGATACAGACGCATAGTTGTTCGAACGCATGTCGTCCAACAATACATCCAAACGATGTTCGGAAACACCCAAGAAATCCAACACACTGTAGCCCAAGAAAAATGATGATTCAATCGTTTCAGGTAATGCGGTTACAATACCTTCACGTAATAACATTTTTGAATCTGCCAAATTGCGGGCACGGGCAAATACTTTGACACGACGTGATATGGATTTCGCCGCCAATATTGCATGACGGGCAGATGACACATTGTCCAATGCAACAACAACCGCACGAATGCCACGGGCACGCATACCAAATTCAGATAAAACTTCACTGTCGGTCGTGTCGCCATATACAACGTTAAATCCACGTTCACGCCCCAACATGACCGCATTAACATCCAAGTCAATCGCAATATACGGAATATTTTGCGAAGACAACATTTGACATACAATCTGGCCAACACGACCAAAACCACAAACAATGACTTCGGGACGTGGCATGCCGTCCGTATCAGTTAACGAACGTGACGCATGTGGCACAATTTTGCCACGACGACACAAATAATCATACAGACACAATAACAAAGGTGTCGCCATCATAGACAGAATTATGACCGCCGTTAAAATTTCTTCGTGACCAGATGAAATGGCGTTGATGCCACTGGTCTTCATGGTTTGTAACATCAACAGGGCGAATTCACCACCTTGGGCCAAAATTAATGCCGTCATCATCGCATCGGGAATACCAACCCCACGCAAACGGGCGACCATAAAGACCGCAAAAAACTTTATCGCAATCAGCAATACAACGCCACCCAACACCATGTACCAGCCCGCACCCAGTAATGGCAGATTCAATCCCATGCCCAATGATATGAAAAAGAACGATAAAAATAATGTGGCATAGGGTGATATTTGGGCCGTAATTTGATGGCGATATATTGTTTCAGACATTAACATACCCGCCAAAAACGCACCCAACCCCGCAGGCAAACCCATCAAATCTATTAATACAGCCCATATTACTATGTTCAACATAACAGCCAGTAAAAAAGCTTCTTTGGATTTTAAGCGAGACACCAAACGAAACAGCGGCGTCATCACAAAGCGACCAATCACAATCACAGATAATACCAGCGCAACAGATATTACCAAAACATCAATTGCGGTGGCACCCAAACTGAACCCACGGCCCGCAAATGCCGGCATCATTGCCAACAATGGTATCGATAATAAATCTTGGAATAACAGAATTGAAAAAGTTTGACGACCCATTTCTGTATTCAACTGATTTCGTTCGGTTAATAACTGCATGTCTATGGATGTACTGGACATCGCCAATAACAGCGACACCATCACGCAACCCAACATAGTCCATGGCGTCAAGTTAAATAATAACGGAAAAAATATTACAACAACCGTCATAACTTGGGCCGCACCAAAACCAAAAATCGTCCGACGCATGCGCCATAGACGACGAATATTAATCTCAAGCCCGATATTAAACCACAAAAACATTATGCCCAATTCACCCAAAAATGTCCATGTTTCGGATAATTCGAACAAATTAAATACATAAGGCCCAGACAATATGCCGGCAAATAAAAATGCAACCACCGCACCAATGCGTGCCATACGCATCAAATATACCAATGTGAAAACAATTGCAAAAAATGCCAATAACGATGGTGACATGGGGCTCTCTCCATAAAAAACTGTGTTATAATTATATCAGATTTTCTGCCAGCAATGCAAACGTTTCTGGCGATAAAGTTTCGGCACGTTCGGTGCCCGTTAAACCAAATGCAGACCAATCAACATTCGGCATGATGGCACGTATCATTTTGCGACGCATGCCAAACAGTTTTGCAGTAATTTGTTCCAAACGCCGCAAATCGTGCAGACGGGAAATTTTGTCCGAATTGGGTATAATTTGAACAACCGCACTTTGAACACGGGGACGTGGAACAAACGCAGTATTTGGCACATCAAATAATATGCGTGCATCCGCCAACAAAGATGTCAAAACCGCCAATCTGCCATAATGTTCGGTGCCGGGACGTGCAGTGATACGCATGGCCACTTCACGTTGAAACATCAATGTTAATGACGCAATGCGTTCGCCCGAATAAATTTTGTGCAACCAACCCAATAACAATTCGGTTCCAACATTATACGGCAAATTCGCACATATCGCATACGTGTCCAACCCCAATTGTGAAAAATCTATACGCAACGCATCATCGTATATCACAGATAATCGACCATTCGATGCGGCAACAATTTGCGATAATATAGGTTCGGTTGTCTTATCTTTCTCTATGGCAATAACACGGGGCGCACCCGCCAATAACAGCGCACGTGTTAATCCGGCCGGGCCGGGGCCAACCTCTACCACGGGGATGGATGTGATATCGGGAACACTGCGTGCAATGCGACCCGTCAAATTTAAATCAAATAAAAAGTTTTGACCGAACTGCTTCTTCGGTTCCAATCCGCATTCACGCATCATTTCAGATACAGGCGGCAAAGCAGATATCATGTCCGTCACAATGATTTGCGCCCCCCAAACGCCAATGTTAATGTCCCGTCATCCAAATAATCCAAATCGCCCCCCAATGGTACCCCAGACGCCAATTCCGTAAACGCAACCGATGCCGCATCACCCAATGCAGACATGATGTAATGTTGGGTCGTTTTACCTTCGACCGTGTTGGGCAACGCAAATATTATTTCATGAATACCTTCGTCGGATATCCGCCGCCCCAGGTTCGATATATTTAAATCTTGGGGTAAGATGCCAGATGCGCCAGATAATAAACCGCCAATAATGTGATAGCGACCATGAAACACAGACGATTTTTCCAACGTCCAAACATCCGATAAATCACGCACAATACACAATTGACCATTCGCACGCATCGCATCACGACAATATTCACACATGTCGGCGGCACGGTCGGTCAAAACACCACAATTCGGACATGGCGCAATATTTTCCGTCGCATCAATTAACGCCGCAGATATGGCAGACGCACGCCCGGTTTTATCCTGTAATAAATGCAACGCAATACGTTGCCCACCACGTGTGCCGACACGTGGTAATTTTGCAAACAGTTTTATTAATTTTTCTATTTTTGGATTCATGGTGTGATTACAATACTAATGAAAAACATAACTGTCAATACCGTTTGCGGTCGCAGATGATTTTAATTGCCGGGCCGCATCATCGGTCAATCCATATGTGCGTACACGATACAGTCCCGTTCCCGTCGGTTCAACAACCGCATTTACCCCCAATGTGTTTTTCACATGGGCCACTTGGTTATTTGCGGCATTTTGCGATGAAAACGCACCAAATTGAACACCCGCCCCGCCCGCATTTGTTGTCGCAGGCGCATTTGATACACCACCACTGTATTTCGGCATAGCGTTGGCGGTCGCCGTATTATATGCCGATGCAAATGAATTTGTTGTCGCGGTTGCAGATTGCGCCACAGGTTGGGGCATCGGCGCATGCGCCACAGGCGGCGTATACGTTTCCGGTTGCGCCGGTGGCACGGCCGTGCCATTTAATGCCGCAAAACCACGGGTTAACATTTGGGCCGCAACGTTGGCACGAACATCTTTGTTTTCCGCCCCCAAAACCACAGACAGCAAATGTTTGTCGCCACGATGCGCCGTTGCAACCAATGAATACTTAGATTTCTTGGTATATCCGGTCTTCATTCCGTCACAACCACTGAACGATGTCAACAGTCGGTTGCCGTTGGTATAAGTTTTGCCATTGTACGTCCAAGATTTAATACCAAAATAATGCCAATATTGCGGAAAGTGTTTGTACACCGCCATGGACAGCAACGCAATATCACGGGCCGTTGACATATGATCATCGTTCGGCAAACCAGATGAATTTTCAAAATTCGTGTGCGTCAACCCAATTTCACGTGCAACACGGGTCATTAAATCTGCAAAAGATTCTTCTTGGCCACCTTTTAGATTTTCTGCCAAAACACGGGCAACGTCATTCGCACTGTATACAGCAACGGCTTTGATAGCGTCTTCGACACGGATTTTTGCACCCGCCGCCAATCCCAACTTAACCGGTTCGGCATTCGCAGCAGCCTGTGACACAATCAAGTAATCATCCAACCCCAGACGTTTATGTTGCAACGCATCAAAGGTTAAATACAATGTCATTATTTTGGTCAAACTGGCCGGATAATTTAATTGCGTGGCATTTTCTTGGAATAAAACACGGCCGGTATCCATATCCGCAACCAATGCCGCACGATATTGCGCACCATAGGCATTAACACACAATAACACAGCCGTTAAAAAAACAAACATTCTTCCCATGTGTGTTATGATAATAAAAATTCGCCACCGTGGTCAACACATAAAAAATCCCCCAAATTGGGGGATGGGATTTTAATCCAATGTGCGAAGACTGATTTTATCTTCATCAACAATTACCAATTTGCCGGTGTTTATATGAAAACGACGGGCCGCTTCGAATGCATCGCGCATGCCAAATAATTCCGGACAATAAATTGGATATACACCACGGGCCAGACACAGTTGATTCGCAATCACAGATTCATTACATATCGCAATTACAGGAATGTCGGGCTTTCGACACGATATTTCAGTTGCCGTTACAGTATCACGGGCAAATACAACAATCGCAGACGCACGATTTAAATACGCCATGGACGCAACAGATCGTGACCAATCATTTTCAGGAATACTTTCCACACGCGACCAATCATATGGATTGGCAATCGCATCCGCATCTGCATGTGATAATATGTTGGACATTGTTTCAATAACATTAACCGGATTGATTCCAATCGTCGTTTCTTCGGATGTCATGGTGCAATCCGCACGCAAATATGCCGCCGTGGCAACGTCTGTTATTTCGGCACGTGTGGGAAATTCACTGACCACCATGGAACCCAACATCTGGGTCGCAACAATAACAGGTTTGTTCATTTTTCGACATTCACGGATTATATGGCGGGATATCGCAGGAACTTCGGCATATGGAACTTCGACCGCCAAATCACCACGTGCAATCATTACGCCGTCCGCCGCCGCCGCAATGTCCGCAATGCGTTCAACCGCATTTGGACGTTCGATTTTGGCAATTATCTTTATTGGATGCGATGTGCGTTCGGTTATAAAATCACGCACTTCGGCAATATCTTCGGGTTTTTGCACAAAAGAAATCGCCACATAATCAGGTTTCTGGGTTATGGCGTATTCCAAATCTTTACGATCTTTGTCCGTCAGCACAGATGTCGCAATTTCTGTATCCGGTAAATTAAACCCACGACGAGACCAGATTTCATCGCCACGAATAACCGTGGCAGATACAGATTCCGCAGACACAGAATCAACACGCATTTCAATTTTGCCATCATTTAATAAAATTCTGTCACCAACATGCAAAGACGATAAAACATCTGTATCAGGTAATTGAACACGGGTGGAATCACCAGGCGTCGAATCGTTATCAAATGTAAAGGTTTGACCCAACACCAATGGATATTTATCTTCGGTGGCAAAATTACCAATTCTGTGTTTTGGCCCCTGTAAATCGACCATAATCGCCACAGGTGTATCTAAATCTTGCGATACACGGCGGATTGTGTCTATCTTTTGCCCTTGGGTGGTGCCGGTGTCGTGACTGAAATTCAATCGGCAAACATTAACACCCGCAGAAACCATGCGTGACAGCGTTTCATAATCCGAACAATTTGGGCCAATAGACGCCGTGATTTTGGTATATTTTTTCATATCTTCCCTTCTTACACTGAATTTGTTTTTCTTGATTTTTACGTTTTATGATATATCATAAAGTCATAAAATAAACAAGGGGAAAACAGAAATGAAACAAGCAAACCATGGCGCAATCGATAATCAACAATTGTTAAGCATCATTGAAAGAATTGAAAAATTAAACGAAGATACCGCCGCAATCGCCGCAGATATCAAAGAGATTTACAGCGAAGCAAAGTCTGCAGGATTCGACCCAAAATATATCAGACAAATGATACGCTTAAGAAAATTAGACCCAGACGAATTGGACGAAGCCGACGAATTAACACAAATGTATCGTAATGCTTTGGGAATATAATGAAAAACTTTGTTAAAACCATCGAAGATTTTAACTGCGCCCACTGTGGCGCAGTTGTTCGTGGCAATGGGTATACAAATCACTGCCCACAATGTCTGTGGTCAAAACACGTCGATAATAACCCGGGTGACCGGGCCGCAACATGTGGTGGCATGATGAAACCTGTTGCAATCGAACCGGATGGAAACCGATTTGTTATAACACATAAATGCGAAGTTTGTGGAAAAATCAAACGACAAAAAACCGCCGACAACGATGATATCGATGCAATCATAAAACTGTCGCAAAACAGCAAATTTATATTTGGATAATATCCATTTATTCCCAAAAAAGTAATATACAAAGTAAATACTTTGCCATATACTGGCCATATGCGTATGTGGCCCCAGATGCAAATTGAAAATAAATTTATTTATGTGCCATTTTTATTGGCATTGGGTGCCGCCACATACTTTACACGTGTTAATGAGCCGAACTTTATCGCAATGTGCATAATTGGTGCCGTGTCTGCGGGTGCAATTCTGATACGCCGCACACCAACCATTATACGTGCAATTATGATTTGCGTATTGGGATTTTGTTGGGCCGGAATATATACCAACATAATCAACACACCTATATTACAACACAATATGCGTGATGTACAAATAACCGGTACAGTTGAATCAATTGACCACAATCACAAAGGCGACAGATTATGGTTAAAATTTAACCCAAATAATCTGAACACCGCTGATAACCATTATGCCCGGGCCAGATTAACAATAATGCCAGACACCACATCACCAAATATCGGTGATACGGTGGTGGCGTCGGGTGCACTGTTTAAACCAACGTCGGCAGATGCCCCGGAATCATTTGACTTTGCACGATGGGCGTATTTTAACAATCTGACCGCAACAGGATATGTAACGGATATAGACATAATCGCATCAGATTCAAAATCAAATATCGCAACAATACGCCAAACTTTGCATGAAAACACAAAATCTTTCTTGGTCGATGCGTTGGTGTTGGGATATAAAAACGCCGTCCCAGAATCCGACGCAGAAATCTGGTTCAACACCGGTATTGGTCACGTTTGGTCAATCAGTGGTTTTCACATGACTTTGGTGGGCGGTTGGATATTTATAGTATTTTATTTACTGTTTCGTGCGATACCCGTTATTACACGGCGAATGCCCGCAAAAATTCCGGCAATGGCATGCGCCCAGGTCGGACTGTTGGGATATCTGGTTTTATCCGGTTGCGACACCGCAACCATGCGTGCATTTTTGATGACGACACTGATATTCATCGCATTTGCAATCGGACGCAGTGTGATTTCTGTACGCAATGTCGCATTGGTATTTTGCATACTGTTCTGGTTCAATCCACACTGTGTAATGCAGGCGGGATTTCAATTGTCTTTTGCCGCAGTGTTCGGATTGGTGTGGATGTATTCTGTTGTCAAACCACGAATGCCCAAAAACAGATTTGCAAAAGTTATTTGGGCAACTGTTTTAACATCCGGGGTCGCAACACTGTTTACCGCACCGTTCGTCGCCGCCCACTTTGGTGCAATACCGACATATGGATTGTTGGGCAACCTGATAATTTTACCGGTGTTTTCATTCTTGATTATGCCCGCCGTTTTAATCGGCACCATAACCGCAATTTTTAACATTCATATGCCTGTGGAATTCGCACACAATGTATATGGATACGCATTGGATGTGGCAGAATATATCGCAAATTTACCGGGCGCAAATATAACCATGCCACATATATCAAATGCAGTCATCATCTGTTTTATAATTGGATTGGTGTGCCTGATAAATATGCGGACAAAATTAAATCTGTATGCGTGTGGGATACTCGGCATATTGGGCGGAACATTGATGATTACATCACCAAAACCTGTTTTCTTTGTGACGGGCGACCATGTCTTGGCAGGTTTTGTAAACAACGATAAAAGTTTGGAATTTAATAAATCACGTGATTCAAATCATATGTTTGCATTTGATACATGGAAGCAGATAAATGGACAAAGCGCATCCGATAAAAACATTCGACGCAAACACGACAAAGGCGTTTATAAATACGAAACAAAAAACTTTAATTTAGTTTATATACAAAAATTTGTGCCACTGATGAATAATCTGGAACAGATGTGTAATGACGACAACATTGATTTTATTGTATCTTATTTCAAAATAAACGCACCGCAGTGCAAACACAAAATATTAAATAATGGATTTGTTATTTATCCAAATGGGCGGGTTAAATATACGCCAATTAATCGGCGTTGGCATCATAATCGGCACGCACAAAATACAAACCACATGCAGGCGCAGTAGGCCCAGCCGCAGAACGATTTTTGGCCGCAAAAATTTCGTCGATATCATATGGTTTACCCAAACCAATCTCTATTAACGTGCCAACCAAATTACGAACCATGTGATGTAAAAATGAACGGGCGGAAAATTCAAAAACTATTTCATCGCCACACTGCGTCACAGATACGCAATCCAATGTTTTTATCGGGGATTTAGCCTGACATTCGGATGCACGAAAACTGGTAAAATCATGATTGCCAACCAATTTTTGGGCCGCAGTGCGCATCGCATCGATATCTAATTTACGTGGCACCCAATATACACGATTTTTTTGCAATACAGGGGCCGCAGAACGATTCAAAACAACGTATTTATAATGACGGGCAACACATGAAAAACGGGCGTTAAATTCATCCGACGCCACTGCACAATCCGTTATTACAACCGGCGAACCATTTAAATAAAAATTCACCGCACGCATAACAGTGTTGGAATCATAATCACCATCTAAATCAAAGTGCGCAACCATTCCAATCGCATGAACGCCCGCATCGGTACGACCCGCCGCCACCACGTCGGGACGGGCGCCACAAAACCGTTCAATCGCATCTTTGATAACAGATTGAACAGATGGACCTTGGCGGTTTTCTTGCCAGCCAATCAGGTCGGTTCCGTCATATTCCAAAATCACTTTATATCGTGTCATCTTTTCCTTTGGCCGTGCCGGCATTTACACGCCACACAGCGAATATGAATTTTCTTTTCAACCGCAGTAAAAAATTCCGAACGCAGCGCATCAAATGTCGGACATGACTGACAAGATTGACCCGCACATGATAAACACGCACAATTGCCATCATGGTTATATTCCGACACATTTACATTGACGTCAAACAATCCACAGAATTTCTGGTCCATTATTTCTTGTCCATTTTATCGGGTGCGTTGTTTACGTTGCACAAAGCGGTTACAATGGGCCGTTTGTGGCATTAGCATATCCGTTGAAAATATATGCAACCCAAACGGTGCATACGAACATACAACGCCATTGGCACGAACCGTGGCATATTCACATTGTGTACAGTTTATATTATCTAACCGATTGTTCTGATTTTCATCTTTGTGCTTCACTTTATTCTCCTATTTTAATATCTGCGCCGTGCAGGCCATTAACAAAACTGCGCCAATCCATCGGATTTTTGCCCGCCGGTTGCAATTTCAGGACGTCTAAATTATCACCATTTAATTTTGTATGCAACAACTTTACATCAATGCCATTTATTTTTGTACGACCACACCCCAATGCACGTATCTGATTATGCACCGCACGGGCGCCACGTGACCAATCAATTATTTCATCCGCACCCGTCCATTTGCGGGTATAGGTCGCATTACCACTTTGCGCAACCGCATCATACCGTTCCGGCGCAGACAAATATTGAACCAACATATCAGACGCAATCGCAGATACACGCTGTTCAATATCATCATTCGTGTCATCAATGCCAATATCAAATTCACGACGCATTAATATATCACCCGCATCCAATTCCGGCGTAATACGCATTAAACATACCGCAGATTTTTCATCGCCATTATAAATCGCCGTTCGAATTGGTGATGGTCCACGATATTTTGGTAAATCACTGGGGTGAATATTGATGCACGGCGCAGAACTTAAAACATTGTCACGCAATATTACACCATATGAAATAACAACAACCATATCGGGCGTAAAGTTATATTCCGATATGTTCGTATATACCGGTAAATTTTTTTCCAATGCCCATGCATGCACAGGCGACGGCGTCAAAACACGACGACGCCCCGTCGGACGTGGCGCACGTGTAAACACAGCCATTATTTCATGACCCGCCATACGAACAGATTCAAAAATCGGAACAACAAATGCGTTTGTCCCCATTAAAACCAACTTCATGACAGTTTCCGTTTTTTTACTTTGCGCATAACCATTTCACGGCGAACCGATGACAGGTGATCAACAAATAATTTGCCGTCCAAATGATCCGTTTCATGTTGAACAATGCGTGCAGGCAACCCCGTCATTTGCGCCATTTTCTGGTCGCCCGTGACATCTGTCCATTCAACCACGACACCCGCAGGACGTGACACATTGGCATAAATCGGCAATCCATCATTACCCAACACAGACAGACAGCCTTCTTCCATTGTGCAAACGTCGGAATCATACGACACAATACGTGGATTTATCATGCGATATATCGTTTCAGAATCCGGATCCATCATCACCAAAAACCTTGATAAAATCCCAACCTGGGGCGCAGCCAAACCAACGCCATTTTGGGCCCGCATCATTTGCACCATTTCGTCCATCGTCGATAATAATTCAGGCGTTATTTTATCAACCGGTTCACAAACCGTGCGCAAAACAACGTCACCACAAAGTTTCATTTGCAACATATACGTTTCCTTTATTATAATAATCATACCAAAGGATTATGAAATGACAACTTATATTTTTGTATTATTGTTTATTATTATCGTTTTATTGGTTGCAATATTGCTGCGCAGGCCTGTGTTTGATATATCGGCACTGCGTGAAGATAATGCACGACTGCGTGAAAGATTGGCCGAACGATTGGGGGTTTTGGCGCAAAACGCAAATGAATTAAAGAATATCAGTGGCGATATCGCAAACTTTAAAAATATACTGATGGGCAATAAGCAGGCCCGTGGCACATTCGGCGAACGCCAATTGGAAGATTTGGTCATGGATATCATGCCACCAGAAACATACGCATTCCAATCTGTTTTGGAAACCGGCGTGCGCCCCGATTGTATCATTCGCCTGCCCTATCCGCCGGGCGATATGGTAATAGACAGCAAGTTCCCATTGGAAAGCTATAACAGAATGTTGGATGCGCCAAATGATGCAATGCTGAAAAAGCAATTTGAATTGGATGTACGCAAACACATAGATGCAATCGCCGAAAAATATATCATCGCCGGCAGAACCGCAGAATCTGCCATGATGTTCATCGCATCGGAATCTATATTTGAAGCACTGCACAGACAATTTCCAAACACAATCGAATATGCCGCACGTAAAAAAGTCTTTATCGTGTCGCCATCCACATTGTGGGCAACATTAAATACCATTCGGGCGGTCCTGTCCGATATAAAAATCAAGCGTGTCGCCGCAAAAATCCGCAAAGAATTAGATATGTTATTGACCGATTTGGGCCGATTAAACGACCGGGCCACAAACGTCGCACGACACTTTGCCCAGACAACCACAGATTTAGAACAACTGCAAACATCGGTTGCAAAAATTACCCCACGTGCGGAAAAACTGCGCGATATGGACTTTGGAGAAGATTCTTAATTTTGGTGTTTTTTCTTGTTTATTATTAAAAAATATGCTTTATAATGAACAACATAGATAACCAGAAAGGAGTCATTATGAAATCAAAAACTTTATTGGCCGGCGTTTGTGCATTGGCTTTGGCGGCATGTGGCGACAGTTCACAAAACCCAGAAATGTTAAAGGGTGTAACATTCGTTTCCGCACAACCGGGCGCAGATATCACTTTAACATTCGATGCGGCAGAAAACCGTGTGTATGGCAAAGTTGTAAATAATTATAACGGTGCATATACGGCCGACGGCGACAATATCAAATTCGAAGGCTTTGCATCAACAATGATGATGGGCGAACCCCAAGCCATGGAAACAGAACAAGAATACTTCCAATTTATGCCCATGGTGGAAACATATGAATTTGCCGATGGTAAATTGACATTCGTCGCAACAGACGGCAAAGAAATTGTGTTCACACAAATCGAAGAAGCCCCAGCGGCAGATGCACCAGCGGCCGAACCCGAAGCTACATCCGCACCAGCCCCAGCGGCCGATGCACCGGCGGCGGAATAAAATCGTTGTTATTTACTTGACAACATCAAAAACAACATGTATAATTTGCCGGCGTTCGATATGAACACGGCAGTTTTGGCCCCATCGTCTAGAGGCCTAGGACACCGCCCTTTCAAGGCGAGAACACCGGTTCGAATCCGGTTGGGGCTGCCAAAAATCAAAACCAC
>JAFXGD010000010.1 GCA_017513285.1 Alphaproteobacteria bacterium | reverse complement strand
CGCCATGCCGCCAATCGCATTGGTGTGGCGCATTGATAATTCAATTGGTTCGGTTGTTATAAAATTGCCATTGCTGTAATCGCCAATAATATGCATGCGCTTGATAACGTTTTCGCCACCGGTTAATGCGTCTGATAATATCTGTTCGGCGTTCAATATTGTCATGTCAGGGGCCGATGCATAAAAGTTATCCAATGATATGCCAGATAAATACCCGCCATCAAACGATATGTCCATGGTGCCGGACATGTTATATGTTATATCGTGTGCAATTTGACCAAATGTAGTTAATGAAATTTCGGCCGTTATCATGGTATCACGTATGTTTAATGGCATGCGTGATGATAATAATTCGCCGTTGATTACAAAGCGATTTAATTGAATTGAAATGTCGTATTGACTGTTTGATTTTTCAATCGTTGCCAATAAATTACCACGTGATGTGTCGGTGATGGAAAATGTTTGTGCGTCGGGCTTTAATACATATACAAAGTTATTATATTCGGAGCCATTGTAAATCATTTTGTCCGCAGATAATGATATTTGTACGGGTAATGAAAATGGTATCAAAATTGGAGAGTTAGTCAGAAATTCTAATTCGGCATAATTGTCAAAGAATGATTTGTTCATTATTGAATCAATCGGCAGAACAGGTGTGTGTAATGTTAAATTGTTGCCCGATAATGTGCCGGAAAATGTATGACCATAAATGCTGAGTGTCAGGTTGGATATTTTGTCGCCTTCATAAAAACCGGATATCGTATATGCGTCATCGTTTATCGATTGCAAATCAATATCTGTGGGGAACCATTTTTTAAAACTGGCCCCGGTCAGGTAAAAGTAATTTCCATATGTGGACAGTTGCCAATCGCCATCAATTGGGGTAAAGGTTAACATGCCGTTGTTCCATGTGAAATCGCCGTGTGCATCACGAATAAATTTTGGTAAAAATGGCATGTCTATCTGGGCCCACTGTAATGTGCGGTTGTGGGCAAATGTGTATGTGGCAGTGATGTCGTTTGGTGTTATGTTAAATGTGCCGGCGATGTCTGAAAATTTAAAGCGAACTATGCCACGTTTGCCAAAGTGTGATACCAATCGTTTAAAATCAGATATCTGTGGCATTGGTGCGTCTGCACGTACAGATATGTCAAATGTGTCGCCGTCAACATTTAATGAACCGACCATGTTGTCATATGTGAATGTGGCGCATTGCCATTTGTCGGGTGTGCCGGAATACAGGCATGTGGCATCGTGACCGTTAAAGGGCAGGGAAACCATTATATCGTGTGCGCCATTTGCGGTTATTGTTCCGCCGTGGGCGGTTATGTTGTCGGCGATTATTTTATTCAAATATACCGTGTCCGATGTGCCACGTGTTGAAATCAAGATATGATTAAATGTGCGGTTGCCAAAGCGCAGGTCGCCATAAAAATCAATGTTTAAATCTGTGTTATAAAATAATGTGGATGGGCGTTGTAAAAATGAAAAGTCAAAGTCGATGTCATTCGATACCAATTGGATAAGTTTTGTTCCGTTGGGGTTAATTGATATGTTGCCCGAAAACTTGTCCGATTTTATGTCGGTGAATTTGTATCCTGTATCGCCGTTCCATTCGAAATTCAATGTCATGTTTACGACGGTTGCTATTTCCAATTCGTTTAATCCAAACCATTCATTTATGTGGTCGGTCGTGACAGACATATGACCACGTATGTCGTTGGGGGCGAATATGTGGGCATAGATATCCAATTTGTTATTTTTATTTTTTATTTCAAATTCGTTGCCATCAAATGTGACGTCGTATTTGTGTTCCGGCGTTCGGATGGTGCCGTGAAATATACCATCTGTAAATGACGCACGTACAATTTTAAATGTGTTATTTTTAAAGTGCAGGGTGCTGTTATAAATTTCTATGTTATGATTAAATTGTGCAGGTGCCAATTCATATATGGTTATGTCGGCATCATATACAACAACCGGACCGTTCAGTTTTGCATTTGCGATGTTAAATAAACTGGTAAAAGGAATGGATAACATAACGGCGCCAATTTTGGCATCAGGTACAGATACATCGTGCGCAACAATTGTGGCGCCACCAATCAGACTGAAATGTATATCACCATCAAATTTTGCCGGAACCAATGTTTGTTCGTATATAGATTTTTCCAATATAGGACGCAGGCCGTTTAATGTGAACATTGGTGGAACAATTATAATTGCCAAAACCAGTGCGCCAATAAATGAAATTGTGGACAATATTATTCTGCGTTTGTGTTTGGTCTTGATTGCCATTATGTTGGTCCCCCCTTGTTTTTCTATTATAATAGATTATACTTAATACGTTAATAAAAAAATGAATAAGTCTGTATTTAATCTTGAAAGTAATTATCAGCCGATGGGTGACCAACCAACGGCAATCGCAGAATTGGTCGCAGGGGTACAGCAAGGTAAACAATCCCAAGTCTTGTTGGGGGTGACGGGGTCGGGTAAAACGTTCACAATGGCAAATGTTATTGCCCAGTTGGGACGGCCGGCACTGATTATGGCACCGAATAAAATTCTGGCGGCGCAATTATATACGGAAATGAAGTCTTTCTTTCCAAATAATCATGTGGAATATTTTGTGTCTTACTATGATTATTATCAGCCCGAAGCATATATGCCAACAACAGATACCTATATCGATAAAGATGCATCAATTAACGAGCAGTTGGACCGTATGCGACACAGCGCAACACGTGCAATGTTGGAAGAAAAGGATGTTATTGTTGTGTCGTCTGTATCGTCAATTTATGGTATGGGGTCGCCCGAACAATATGCCGGTATGAAATTGGTGTTGCGTGTGGGGGATGTTATGTCTGTGCGTGATGTGTCACGGGCATTGGTTGATATTCAATATAAACGTAATGATGTGGCAATGGCACGTGGTGATTTCCGGGTGCGGGGTGATGTGTTGGATGTATTCCCATCGCACGCCACAGATCGTGCATGGAAGATTTCTTTTTGGGGTGACGAAATAGAAGAGATTTGGGAATTTGATACTTTGACCGGGGCGAAAATAAAAAAATTGGAACGTATCGCAATTTATCCAAATACGCATTATGCAACACCTATGCCCAGTGTGCTGCAGGCATTAAGTGAAATCAGACGTGATTTGGATGAACGATTAAAGTACTTTCATGAAAATATGAAGTATGTCGAAGAACAAAGATTGCGGGAACGGGTGGGGTTTGATATTGAAATGTTGGAATCGACCGGTACGTGTCGGGGGGTGGAAAACTATTCCCGGTATTTGTCCGGACGGGCGCCGGGACAGCCACCGCCCACACTGTTTGAATATTTGCCACATGATGCAATTTTGTTTATAGATGAAAGTCATGTGACCGTGCCACAAATTGGCGCAATGAGTCGTGGTGACCGGGCCAGAAAAGAAACTCTGTCCCAATATGGGTTCCGATTGCCGGCGTGTGTCGATAATCGGCCGTTGACGTTTGAAGAGTGGGACAGACTGCGCCCCCAGACGGTCTTTGTGTCTGCGACGCCTGCGGAATGGGAATTGGCGCAGGCCAATGGTGTTGTGTCCGAACAGGTCATTCGACCAACAGGACTGTTGGACCCGATTTGCGATGTAAAGCCAACAACATATCAGGTCGATGATTTGTTGGCAGAGGTAAAAAAAGTTTCGGGTCGGGTGTTGGTGACGACTTTGACCAAAAAAATGGCCGAACAATTGACCGATTATTTAAATGAAAATGGTGTACGGGCCAGATATCTGCACAGTGATATCGAAACGTTGGAACGTATCGATTTGCTGCGTGAATTGCGGTTGGGAAAATTTGATGTGTTGGTTGGTATCAATTTACTGCGTGAAGGTTTGGATGTACCGGAATGTGAATTGGTCGCAATTATGGATGCAGATAAAGAAGGATTCTTGCGGTCGACACGGTCACTGATTCAGACAATTGGACGGGCGGCACGTAATGCAAATGGACGGGTCATTTTGTATGCCGATAAAATTACAGAATCTATGCGGGCGGCATTGGATGAAACAATGCGGCGACGTGAAAAACAAATGGCGTATAACACAGAACATGGTATTGTGCCAAAAACTGTTGCCAAAGCCGTGTTTAAAGAGGTCGGTGATAAACAAGAAAAAACAGACAAAGCACGCAGATTTGTTTATGATAAATCGGGCGGGGTGATGGATGCAGTGTCTTTGCGACGTGAAATCAAGAAGTTGACCCAGCAGATGATGCGGGCCGCAGAAGATTTAGAATTTGAACGGGCCGCAGAAATTCGTGATGAAATTCACAGATTGGAAGACGACTTGTTATTGGTGGAGTAAAAAAATATGACAGAATTTATTTCAAAAAATATTACAGAAACACGGGCGTGGGCGGCGGATTTTGCACGTACGCTGAATGCGCCATGCGTGGTGGCGTTAAATGGTGATTTGGGTATGGGAAAATCAGAAATTGCCCGAACAATTATTCAGACTTTGCGTGGGCCAGATACTGTGGTACCCAGTCCGACTTTTACAATTGTGCAAAATTATGATGGTATATCGCACTTTGATTTGTATCGTGTCCAAGATGTGTCGGAATTGACCGAAATAGGGTTGGATTTTGCAATCGATAATGATATTACTTTGATTGAATGGCCGCAAATCGCACGCCATATGTTGCCAGATAATACAATATGGGTGAATATCGCAGAGTGTAATGATGGACGTAAAATAACCGTTGGGAATAGGTACCAATAGATTTGATGATGTATGCTGTATATAATGTGGATGCATGTATGCAAATGCGGGTCGTATGGCCCGAAACCACATCCCGAAACACCGGCGTTCGTCGGTGTTTTTTATATGTCAGATTTTTTAGATGGGGCGGGTAATAAACTGCGTACCGCCAATGGAAAATCAGATGCGCGTGCCAAATATGAGCCAGATACCAATAAATCTGCACCCGCATCCCAACAGGGTTGGGCGGTTTTGTCCGTTATGCCACCGTCAACAGATATGGTGAATTTTAATTTGTACTTTTTACGGGTTGCCGCCAAGACGGATATGTTGTGCAAGGCGTCGGGACGAAATGGTTGACCGGCCGCCCCGGGGGCAACCGACATTACCATGACTTCATCAATTTCACGTAAAATTGGTTTCAATATCGATACAGATGAATCGGGGTGCAATGCAATCCCCGCACGACGACCCGATGCATGTATTGTGCGTATCGCCGCACGAACGCCGGATGTGTTCGTCGATAATATAATTGTGTCCGCACCCGCCGCAATTGCATCAGATGCCCAGACAGATGGGCTTTCGGTCATCAAATGTACGTGCAGGTGGGCGTTGGTGCGACTGCGTATCTGGCGAATTTGTTCAATGCTGCCCGCAATTTTATCAACGTAAAATCCGTCCATAATGTCGACGTGTATCATCGATATACCACCGGATTTAAACATTGTATATGTGTCCGGACGACGCATGTCAAAGCACAGGGTACTGGGCAATATCGGGATAAAACGTGTGCGTTGGCGGGGACGACGATGAAACAGACGACGCAGACGATCCGCACGACGTGACCATCGATTGTGACGGGCAATATAGTGTTCGCGATGCGCCGATTCCGATTCCCATATGAATTCAGATAACGCACGAACCGTTGCGTCAATCGGCATTGTTTCCGTTATGACCGCAAATGCGTTTTCAATGAAATCACGCAGACCTTCGATGTCGCCGCCACCACCGGTTAATATGATTTTTGTGGGTTGGTACTTTTTAAAGGCGCCGGCACTGTCATCTTTGATTTGGGCGATGATGTCCAATAATATCGGAATGATTATGTCGTTTACGTCGCCACGGGAAAAATCATATGCCGTGTCCGCAGGGGTAAAACGGTCCATTTCTTTGGGGATTAATGATGATACGTTGCGCTTTATCCGGTCGGCACAGTCAAAGTCGATATGTAATTCTTGTGATATCTTTTGGGTGATGTCGGTGCCGCCAATCTTTATCTTTTTATGCCATACGGGGCCACGCTTGGTCCAAATGGATGCTGTTGTGTATTCGCCACCGAAATCCAAAAACATTGTGTTCTGGTTGGCGGGACGATATGCGCCCGAACACAGAAAGTGCGGGTCAAAAAAACTGTGCGGTTGAATGTGCGCACCACGCAGGTGTTCGTATATTTGGCCAACACCGTCGTTCGAATAAAAAATAGATGCAAAAATCGAAATTAATTGACGGTCTGTGTGTCCAATCGGCGACAGTATGTTATGGGCGTGCGGCGTGTCATAGCGCAGTGGAATTATATGCAGTGGATAAAATCCGTCCGGTGTTTCAATTTGGGATATCTGATTACGTACGTCGGTCAATGTGATTTTGTGTTCCCCGTCCCACGGTGTGTTGCGAACAGATATCTTAAAATCAGATGGACCCAAATTCCCCGTTATATATGCACAATCAAAATGCGTGCCCAATTGACGTTCAAGTTCGTCAACAACCGTTTTAATGGCAAAGGTTGTGTCATAACTGTCCACCGTGAAAAAAGCAGAACGGTCAATGTTGGCACCACGAATGCGATGCGCAATTCCACGAACACCACAGGTGCCAATGTCTAAACACAAAAAAGATGAATCCAATAAATTCATTTATGGTTGTTTTCAGTTATCAACAGGCGGGCGTTGTCACGCATGTCGATGGTTTTTATGTCTTTGCCCAAAATGGCGTGCTTTTTTTGTAATTCCAATAAAGTGCCGATGGCAATCGATGGGTCATCTTCGGGCAGCATAATGGTTATGCCACCAAATGTGTGCAGATTCCAACGGCGATTTTCAACCCATTCAATGTAATCCAAATGACCAATCAGATTTTGTGATAACTTGGTTATTTCTGTCACGTCGTTCGGAACAGGGCCAATAAATACAATGTCACCCATGTTGCGGGTTTCAATTGGACGGCGGACAATCGTGCCGTCGCCAGATAATGGAAAGTATTCATTCCCATCGGTCCATAATGCAACCGCACGATATAATGATGCACGTACAGTTAAATTGCCGTTGGGCATGCGACGAACCGCAGATTTACGAACGCCGGGAACCGCAGATACACGGGCGTTTAATGATGTCAGGTCTGTATCATATGTCGGGGTGTTCGGTGCAACCGTCGCCGCCGCAATCAATGCAGACATGTCTTGGTCATCTGTGTCCGCAGATATAGATATGTTATGTATGCGGGATATGTGGGTACGACCCATGCCGGTCATAATAATGCGAACAGAAAAGTACACCGCAAACACAATGCAGATGATAAAGCACAGCCAAAACCAGATTGAACGTTTCATGTGCAATACTATATCATAATTTGATGCAGTATGCAAAAGTTTCACCGAAAAAATTACATGGCACGTAACAAATATCCACGACGAAACATACAGCGACGATACGCACCAACCGTGCGTGAAGATGCATTGCGTGGAACAGATAATAAACTGCGTTGGCCAACATCACGGTATTCGTTTGATTGGAATGTGACCCACAGACCATCCCAATCAGGCATCAGGCCACTTTGATTTGGGGCAATCAATTTCGAAATGCGTGAACGGGGTTGATAAGATGGGCGGTTTATGCCCAAACACGATTTGTGGTCACGAACAAATTGTTCCGTGGTGACCGCTTCGTTTTCCCAATTTAATATGGTGGCGTCATCAATGCTGCCACGGTTAACCGATGCGCATGATGCCAATACCAATAAAATGGGTAATATTTTTATTCTCATGTTTACTATTATAATTTATTTGCCTTTTTGGGGCAATAGTTTTTATAATAGGAAAAAGAAAGAAAGGACAGAGAGATGGCTTTATCCGTTCAACAGTTTATAAAATTAGCAAACTTTTATAATCAAAGTGCAATGGTTGCGTCCGCTATTTGTGTGCAAAAGGGTGGGGTGCCAATGGAAAATTATGTCGGACGTTTCTTTGTAGCGGATGTATTGGATTATGTGGTAGAATATGGACGCAGATTGATTGCGGCAGAACCAAATGTCCCACAAGAGATAAGCGCACTGGTTAACAGATTCGCAGCCAGGTTGGAACAGGTCAAGGATTTGGTCACGCCGTCGCAAAAGCCTATTTACGAAATGTCGTTGGAAGAATTTGAAAAGTTTATGAATATTTAATACAATACAAATAACAAGGAGATTTGTATGCGGTTGTTGAAAGTTGGATTGTTCGCTGTGGCAATGGTGGCAGTTGGGGCATGCGCAAAGAAAGAAACTGAAATTGTGCCACTGTATGATAATGTGACCGTTGTCGATGAATTGGTGATAAATGACAAGTCTGTGCCGATTTTTCCAAAGAAAGCCGCACTGACAACCGATACCGCACGCAGATTTTCAATCGAATTGCCAAAAAGGTGCATGGTCGATTGGAATCGACAAAATGTTGTGTCGGTCGTGCCAGAAGAAAATATAGAAATTGTGCGCTTGGCGGTTGGTGACCCGTTGCCGGATTTGCCAGATGTTGTTGATTTCGAATTTAAAAAATTAACCGTCAAGCAGACGTTGGATAAATTACTGTATGGGACAGATATCGCAGTCATAGAAGATGAAGACTTCTTTGAAAAAATAACCGGAAATATACCGTCGGGACAGGCAAATGATATTATAGAATTGGTCACAAAAATGGGACGGGTATATTATTCTTATGACGCATCAACGGGTGAGTTGCATTTGAAAAATCGGGGTAAGTGGATGATAAAAATGCCGCATGATGAAACGATAATCATGGCACTGTTGGATGCAATGCATGGTGCAGATGTGCGAAACTTGTTGGTTGATTGGGAAGATAAGACTGTTGTGTTCGAAGGTAATTATCAGACAGAACGTGAAGTCGCAAAAATTATCGCAGATGTCGCAGGTAAAAAATATATGTTGGCGTGGGATGTTGATATATATCGTGTATATCCACGTACCGATAATCCAATCGTTTGGATGAATTTGTTGCCGGCGTTCGGTGAAAAAAATATTCGTATGTCTATCCCGGGGGTGGTGGGACGTGCTCTGGTCGTCAGCCCGGAAATCAATACAAAAACTTTGCAAGAGTTTTTAGGGCAACAGGCGAATGTTGTTTTGATATCCCAAGGTACTTTTGCAATCCCAAATGGGTGGCAGTCACGATTTGATATCGGACAATGCAGCAAAGAAGAACGTTTAGAGACAGACTTGATTGTGGGTGCAACGGGCAGTTATGGTGATTATGGTGGACGTAAAAAAATAGATGCAAAAATCGTCTTGCGAACCAGTCAAGGTGAATTGGCGTCCTTTAATATACCGTCGTCGGTTGGAGATAATTATGTGATTATCGGTATACCAACGCATTCGTTTGTTACAACGCCGGAAACGTTGGTGTCGCCGTATGCAGAATTAGTTGTGTTTATGTCGCCACGGGTTATTTCGATTGTTGATGTGCCGGATGATGGGATGCAATTGACAGGTGATCAATTGGTTGGTGATGCTTTGCGGGATATGTTGAATGAATAAAGGGGATAATATGCATATAGAAAAATATATTCCAAGTAATCAGACAGTATTGGCTGTGGGACGGTCAGATACGGCGTTTGGTGTTGTGAATTTCTTTATGTGGGGTGTAATTTGGTTGATGGTAATCGGATTGGGAATATGGGGTATTGGTGTCGCAGATATGTGGAATGTTTTGGCGGGGTGGTACTTTGGTATATTGGGTGTGTTTTTTGTGTGGTTGATATATCGGTTTGCACGTTTTAAAACAACACGATATGTGATGACAAATTTGGGTGTTTATAAAATAACAGGTGTTTTGTTTAAACGGGTACAATATATTCGATATGATAAAATATTCAGAATTAAAATTATTCGTGGATTGATTGATATAATGTGTGAAACAGGGGCGGTTGGGGTCTTTATTAAAAACCCAGAAACCACCAAAGTAAAAGCAGGGGTGGCGTGTCCGGAACTGATAATTACAGGTGTTCATGAATATCAACAGGTTTATAATTTTATTATCAGTAAATTAAAGTAGGTGACAATGTTTTCAAAATTGGAACGTAAAATTGCATTCAGATATTTAGGTGCAAAAAAACGTGGATTTGGTTCGGTTATTTCATGGGTGTCTTTGATTGGTATCATGTTGGGGGTTGCAACACTGATTGTTGTGATGTCCGTTATGGGTGGTTTTCATGATACTTTGTTGGGGCGCATTGTGGGAATGAATGGCCACGTGGTGGTTTATCACCAAGACGGCGCCGTGTCCGATTTTGATTTCTTAATCGATAAAATGAAACAAAATAAAGTCGTTGCAGAAAATGTGACGGCAATTGTTCCAATCGCCGAAGGCCAGGTTATGGCAACTGCAAATGGTAATAACACAGGTGCCATGATTCGGGGAATTCGGATGTCTGATTTGGCCGAAAAAACAAAAACTGGTACACGTATATATGGTAAAGATTTGGCCGCAATCAAAGATGGTGAATTGGTCGCAGGTGCAAATTTAACACGGGCTTTGCGGGTCACAATGGGGGACAAGATTTCTTTGGTGTCGGCAAATAATGCAACACCAACACCGTTTGGGTCAATGCCACGAATTATGTCTTATCCGGTTATGAGTTCTTTCTTTATGGGAATGCATGAATATGATGCGGGCTATATTTTTATGCCTTTGGAAACAGCGCAAAAGTATTTGAATATCCCAAATGGGGTCACGCATATTGATTTGTTCTTGCACAATCCCGAAGATACAACCAAAACTGTCGAAGCGTTGGTGCGATTGTTGCCCGATGGATTTGTGGTGCGTGATTGGCGTGATTTAAATCGTGGATTCGTTGGTGCATTACAGGTCGAATCAAATGTTATGTTTTTGATTTTATTGCTGATTGTCATTGTGGCGGCGTTTAATATTGTGTCGTCTTTGGTGATGTTGGTCAAAGATAAAAATAAAGATATCGCCGTGTTGCGTACATTTGGTGTGTCACGAAAATCTATGATGAAAATATTTGTGCTGTCGGGGACGTCCATTGGAATAATAGGGGCGTTTTTTGGAACGGTGTTTGGGGTGCTGATTGCGATTTATATCGAACCAATTCGTCAGTTCTTTCAATGGTTGACGGGGCGTGATTTGTTCCCATCAGAATTATATTATTTGTCGGAATTGCCATCTAAATTGGTGTGGGGTGATGTGTTGGGAATCGCATTGATTGCGATTTTGTTGGCGTTCTTGGCGACGTTGTATCCCGCATGGAAGGCCGCAAATACAGACCCGGTCGAAGTGTTAAGAAATGAATAAAAAAGGTTGTCGTAAATGGCGGATATTTTGAAATCTTTATCAAAAGTGACAACGGGTGATGTTGTTATGTCTGTGCGTGATATCAAGCGTACTTTTATCGAAGGGGGGCAACCTTTGCATATTCTGCGTGGTGGTGGTTTTGATTTACATCGTGGGGAAATTATTGCGTTGGTGGGACAGTCGGGGTCCGGTAAATCGACACTGTTGCAATGCGTGGGATTGTTGGATAAACCCAGTTCGGGCAGTATCATGATTAATGGCGCATCCGTTCATAAAATGGATGAAGATATGCGAACGAAAATCAGACGTGAAAAAATCGGATTCGTTTACCAAAGACATAATTTGTTGTCGGACTTTACGGCGTTGGAAAATGTTATGCTGCCTATGTTGGCAAATGGTGTGGAGGAAGATGTCGCACGGGCCCGGGCAATCAAATTATTGCGGGCGGCAAATGTGGCACATCGGGCATCGCATCATCCCGGCGAAATGAGTGGCGGTGAACAACAGCGAACCGCCGTCGCACGGGCATTGGCAAATAATCCAGATATCTTGTTGGCGGATGAACCAACCGGCAGTTTGGATCCACAACATGCAATCGTGGTGTTTGATTTGCTGTTGGATTTGGTGCGAAAAAACCAGATGGCAATGCTGTTTGTGACGCATGATATGAATTTGGCTGCACGGGCAGACCGCAAGATTACCATTGAAAATGGGGTCGTTTTATAGTAAAATATATTAACAATAAATATGGAGAGAGAGATGAAAAAAAATCAACAGATTGTCAGATGTGTGCATACGCCAAAACAAAAATTATGTGGTGTGTTGGGGTTATTGGCTGTGTTTGTGTGTGGTGTTATGACAGGGCGTGCGATTGTTTCGAATTTGGAACAGAAAAATGTTGCGCCGGTTTGTGATTGCCCCCAGGCTGTGCCATGCGAATGCCCAACGGTGGCAGATGTTGCAGTGGCGGATGCCGATAAACCTGCGTGTGCAATCATAGAGGAAATTCAATCCAAATGGTTGAATCCGGAAATTTCTGCTGATGTTAGAGATCATGAATATAATGTGCATATTTATGAAACTTTGTTTAAGCATGGTTGTCCAGAAAATGCCGACAAATATCGTGTGGCAATTGCACGTGAAATGGAAATTTTGGAATCTTTTGGTGAGCAATATAGAGGTGCCGCATCAAATGATTCAACATGTGAACGGATAGAGGCTTCTTTGTTGGACAGATTGCCGTATGGTGGGACAGATGCAAATGAAGGACAAAGAATAGGACGTGCGCAGATTTATGCAAACCTGTCGGAACGTGGATGTCCGGAAAATTCCGAAAAATATGTTGCATTGGCAAAACAGGAATTGGAAATTGCACGTGCGTTGACAGATGACAGATTCGAAGAAGACGAAACAATTGAAATTGTCGAAACGTATAAACGCTTGAATATGCAGGCGGCCGCAGAAGAAATTTTCGATGTGGCAAAAAAATTAACCAATCCTGCGATTGATTTTATTCTGGAAGTGGAAAAAATCATCAATGAAAAACAATAGGATTAAAAGATGAAAATTTTGATTGCCGTATTATCGTGCTGGTTCTGTTTTGTGGTGGGGGCGCCGGTCGCATTCGCCACGGATGATGTGTCAGAAGATGTCACAGAAGAAATAACAACAAATGTCTCAGAACGTGTTACGTGTGCGGATATCAAATCAGAATTAAATTCTTTGGAAATTAATGATGAAAATCAGGCGCGAATTGATAAATTAAAATCTGAATACAGACGTTTTTGTACACCCAAGGCCGCAAAACGTCGGGCCAGTGATACATCCGCAATTATGTATGCAAAAACCGCCCAAGCAAAAGCAGCCCCCGTGGTTATCGATGTGGAGCCAGAAAAAGTTGAAGTGCCGGATGAAAATGCGGATGCAGAAGTGACCACTGAAACAACAGCGGTTGCCACTGTCACAGATGTGGCGCCGGATGAAAAAAAATCTGATGCGGTAACAGATACTGCGAATGCAGCCGATACCCCAGAACCGGTTGATACACGCACGCCAGAAGAAATTCAATTAGAAAAAGAGTTGGAAAATCTGGCCGCAGGTTTGTGTGCAGATGGAACCAAGCCAAACAAGTATGGTTGCTGTACCGATGAAATATTCAAAGATTTGGGTGATTTGGTTTTTGCGTGCTGTCCAAAAGATGGTGGCGATTGCTATGAACCAATAACTGAAACTGTATCAGAGAGATAATGATATGAATAAAAAACGTATTTGCATTTTTGGAATAATTATGTTTGGTCTGGCAGCGGCGGGTATTTTGTACTTTGCATTTCGTCCAAACATAACCTGTCCAGATGGTGCCGTCCCAGATGATAACGGATGTTGTCCCGGCGAGGTTTATACCGACATGGGACAAATGGGCTTCAATTGTTGTCCGGAGACGGGGGGCGATTGTTTCCCTCCAATAAAATAAATTAAATCTAATGGCATATCTAAAGCGGGTTGGCAATGACTCATGTACGTTTGTGTACACTACGCCATTGCCAACCCGTTTATCTATACCATTATCTTTAATTTATTAACACCGCAAGGGGGTGGGGTGTGTGTCTCATGTAACTTCTGTACACTACGGGGACGGCACTGTCCACATCTATACCATTATCTTTAATTTATT
>JAFXGD010000009.1 GCA_017513285.1 Alphaproteobacteria bacterium | reverse complement strand
GGGCATGCCGGTGGTTTTGCGGTCTTTCCGGATGAACAGACCGGCATGAATGCAATTTGTGCATTGCTGCGTTCGGATTCATACAAAAACAAAACCATTGCGACAGCAATGTATTCATATGCACCACCATTTGAAAATAATACAGCCGCATATAATCGGTACTTGACCCGGTTAACAGGACTGCCCACAACATCAAAACTGGCAGATTTGACAAACGAACAGATAATGCGGTTGGCCCGGGCAATTCGCCAAGTCGAAGGATGGCGCGAAGGCATCGAAAAAACAATACGCCCAGACACAATCATGCAAAACAAATTGCAGAAAACACTGTAATAAAAAAACCGCATTATGCGGTTTTTTTATTGGGATATTTTATGCTTTATTTCACGAATACGGGCCAAAATTTCTTTTAAATCGGCATCCGTTGCGGCGACGGCGGGACGATTATGTACTTCGTCCGCCAAAACGATGCACAGCGTTGCCAATAACGCACTTTCCGGCAGCGGGCCAATTTTATCCAATATCTGACGTGCGCGGGCATCAACCATGCGCCCCAATTCCAACAAGCGTGCCTCTTGCCCGTCTTCACAGCCCATGGGATAGTTTTTATTTACAATCGGTATTGATACAACACTCATTTTTTCAACTTCTTTAATATGCTTAACGATTCGTCAATCATTTCAGTTGCACGGGCGTTTTTATCACGCAGTGTGCGAACCTGTTGGGTTAGAATCGCAACCTCAAGATCTGTCTGCTTGCCCGCATGAATGGCGGTACCACGCAGTTTTGCGGCCGCTTCTTCTAAACCGGATAACTCTTGAAAAATTTGCTGCTTTATATCTGCCATATTGGCAGTTTAAGATATTTTTTATATGCGTTCAACCCTAAAATGTGATATAGTATATCAATGTATTGTGGGGGTGATTGTACATGAAAACAAAAATTATTTATATTTCTGGAAATGAATTGTTTGAAATGACCGATATTCGGGCCGCTTTTGAAGAAGTGCGGGCCACGTTGGGATTGGATAAAGATACCATACTGTTCGGTGTGCCGGTTGATATGGACGATGCTTTGCCTGCAGAAACTGTGGCAAATGATGTCGAACAGATGACAGAATGCATCGCAACCGTCGAAGAAATTGATGCCCCAGAACCACAAATATCACAACCAGAAGTCACAATTAACACAGATGTGGTCGCAACAACAGACGATGCAACAAATAATACAGAGAACGATGAAAAAATAATCCCTATTTTGTCAGTGTTGGGCGCAACAGCAGAGCCAGATACAGAATGCGAACAGCCAATAACCATGGAAGAGCCAGTCACAACAACAGATGAAGTTTGCACCGATGACGCCCCCGAAAATGAAGCGGCACCCGAAACAGTCGCAGAAGAAACCGTAACCCCCGTTGTCGATAACGACATTGCACAAATTGCACCAGAAATCGGCGATGCAGACAGCGTTGAAGAAATATCTATTGGCGACATGATAAATGATGAAGTGCCGGTGGCAGAAACAAAAAAAACATTGGAAGAATTGTTGGAAAGTATGAAGCCTTTGCGTGAAGAAGCCACCCCCACAACAACAGAAGATATTGAAGAAACAGATTCTGCAGATGACTTTGTTGCAATGGATACAGATGATACAGATGCAACATTGGCACAATTGGCATCAGAATTTGCAGAAAACGAAGATAAAATTGTCGCATCACCAAAACCAGAAACACATGGAAAAATCGGTAAATTGAAAAATATCCTGCCGTTTAAAAAAGCAAAACGTGATGAAGGCAGTTTAATGGGCGATTTGTTTGGTTGGGCCGGAATAGCCGCAAATGATGATGATTTTGCAATGCCGGGGTTCTTTTCCGCCGCAGGTCAAAAAAATTAATAATATCAGGTTAAAGGAATACAAAAATGGACGACATAACACAAATTATTCTGAAATTACATAATTCCGGCTTTCATCAAGTTGCCGTCGATCCAGTTGCCAGAAAAATATATATGGAAGACCCGTCTTGTATCGCACGAACATTTGAAACTTTCCTGCACTATGCATGGATTACCGTGTGTGTGTTGGCGGGTGTAATGATGTTGGGATGGGCAATATCATTAATCCGTGGGGTTAAAAATAATTTGTTTATAAACCTGCGTAATCTGATGTTTATATTTATTATTTTGGCGGCGATTAAACCTATTTTGGGTGTAATATATGGTTCCAATGATGTCATTCGGCATGCATGTACAATAATGGTGGCAGATTTGGATACAGTATTAGATATGCATAAACAACAAGAGAAAAATATGCGCCCAACCGATGGAACGTATGAAATATTAGATATTCAAGATTCCGGATTGGAATTATATCTGGACGACACTGAGTTATCAGAATAACAAATCCCCAAAAATGGGGATTTTATTTTTCAAAAAATGCAGACTTTTTCAACCATGCAGTTGCACGAATATCATGGACAATACCGTTTGCCGTCACAACATAATGCGTCCACAATCCAATATTAAATTCATTTAATTTTGTTTCGATTGCGTTCGTCATATCAATGTCTTCGGTTGAAAAAGAATTATCCGACAATGGGTGATTATGCACCAATACAACATTGATAGCATTTAATGCCAATGCCTGCTTTAAGATTTCACGGGGATAAACTTCGGTATAATTGACTGTGCCACGATTGTGTAATTCTGTTTTCAACAAACGCATTTCATTGCCAAAATACAGTACATAAAATTCTTCGACAGATTTGCCAACAACCAAACGACGACAGTATTCTTTTAAAACAGCCGGATTTATTAATGATTGACCGTCTGTGACACGTTCACGATACGATACCAACATTAATTCACCAACCAATTTTATCAATAATGCTGTGTTGCGACCAACACCAGACACCCGAACCAATTCCGAATATGGCGCCGTTATAACAAAATACACACCACCAAAACGCGCCATCAATGCACGTGCCAACGGACGAACATCACGGCGTGGTATCGCATACGTCAACAACAATTCCAGTTTTTCATAACTGGTTAATTTGTCGTCCAACATCTTGTCTTTCAGGCGTTCACGATGCCCCGCACGGAACAGCCCGTCTTTATCAGCCATCGTATATTTCAGACCATTTTTTCCGTGAAAATAATTGCCCCATCTTCGGTTATGCCAATCGTATGTTCCCACTGGGCAGACAGTCCCCCATCAACCGTGCGGGCGGTCCAACCGTCATCATCTATCCGGCATTCGGCAGACCCCGTATTTATCATCGGTTCAATCGTAAATACCAACCCAGGTACCATTTTTACTTTGTCCCAACGTTTGTCATAAAAATGATATATCTGGGGGTCGTCGTGCATTACTTTGCCAATGCCATGCCCCACAAAGTCACGTGATATAGAAAAACCATGCGGTTTGACAACAGATTCTATGGTTTTGCCAATTTCAGATAACGGCACGCCAGGCGCACAAACAGAAATTGCAGCATGCAATGCATCTTGACATACTGTCACCAATTTTCGGGCCTGGGGCGATACATTGCCAATCATAAACATACGTGACGCATCACCATGAAATCCTTTGTATTCGGCGGTTAAATCAACGTTTACAATGTCGCCGTCCCGCAGTATGACATCATCACTGGGGATGCCGTGGACAATAACATCGTTAACAGATGTGCAAATATGCTTTGGATAACCGTGATAGCCCAAATCAGATGAACGGGCGCCATTTTCTTTTAAAAACTGGGCAACCATACGATCAATTTCACCCGTGGAAATACCGGCACGAATGTGTGGCGATATAAAATCAAAACAACGTGCAACCAAATCACCCGCCGCACGCAGACGCTTGAAATCTTTGGGTGCATAAACCGATGCCATCATAATCAATTCCTTTTTTTAATTGCCAATTTCGCAGACCGAACCGATAATTTTAATGCAAAGTCACGTAATAAAACTTCGGCCGGCATGCCCGTTGTGCGTAATTGGCGTTCCAATTCATTTAAACGAATTAAAACCGCAGTTATTTCCGCATCAGACCAAATACGCATCGCTTGTTTAAACTTCTCTTCCACTTTCCAGAACAGACGGGGCAAATGACCATCAACCACCGCCGTTTGCAAGCGCTTGAAATGCATGTCCAACATGCGAACCAACATATTGGGTTCTTTGTTATCATAAAACAGACGGTCCAATGCCATCATCGTCTGTTGAATATGGCCCGCCGTCAAAGAAAACAGAAAATCATCCATGTCCGCCGCACCCGTATCAGGCAGGCATTTTTCCACATCCGATAATTCAACAATGCGTTTGTCATGAACGTACAAGGCAATCTTGTTCAAAAAACTGCGTGTAATGCCACGATCACCACCCAAGTGTGTCGTCATATACACCATCGCATCAGGTGTTATTTGCGCAATGCCAGATGCCGCAGATAATTCATTGCGTATCAAATTCGCCAATGTGCGGGCATCGTCCGTATAACACGCCAATGCCGCCATGTTATCCGCACCTTCAAATAAAGTACGTAAACCACCACCGGCACGCAAATCACCACCGGCAACAACAACCGTTGCACATAATCCAGAATGCGAAACCAATTCTTCGACCGATTTGGCACATGAATCGCCCGCATTGGATATCAAAACCATTTTTTGACCACCAAACATGGATGGACTGCACGCTTCGGCAAACAGGGCATCCTGCTTCTCACGCAGGTCATCCGAATCCAACGCAAACAGATTATCTTTTTCAATACCCAATGTAGAAATTGCCAAATCACAATATTCATCAACCTGGCCTGCGTCGGGACCATATATCAATACGGCACGAATTGTGCCAATCCCCGATTTAAAATCTGCGTCTTTCCATTTCATTACTGCCGTGACCCCGCAACCTGTTTCGAATGACGATACGTTTCGGCAATAACACGCGTGCCGATTTTGTCCGCCAGAACACGTATGGTATTTTGAACCGCATTGTTATAAGACGCATTTGACGCAACCAGATACCGAACAAATGTGTATGATTCAGCCGCATTTTCTGTACCGGTGGCAATATCGGCGCCATTATATGACAATGTATAATCCGCAGTTAATGAAACCTCTTGCCAGGTGGCGTCACCCGTGCGTTCCAACGCTTTGTATTGGGTAATCGGTTCTTTTAACCGCACAGTTAATGTGTATGCCGCACCCGCATCACGGCGACCACCAAAGCGACCCCATAACGCATTGCGTAAATCAATGCCGTTAATGCCACTGATTGGGGCGACATAGATATCTGTGTTATTATCAACAAACATCGGGGTAAATCCACAAGCCCCGGTAATTAACAGCGTAAAAAATAATAAAATTTTTTTCATGGTAATGTCGTATTTCCTGTTGCAATTTATTTGTATATTACCTAGACTTTTTATAAATCGCAAGGGGGAATGATGAATATTTTTATCATGATTTTATTTGCTGTGCTGATGGCGGGATATTATATAATCAGCAGCCCCAGCCAATACATTGAAAAACATGATACGCAATATGCGGTGACTATGTCCGATTTGCGAACAATTGCACAATGCGCAACCGCCGTGCATAACGCACAAATAAATGGCACAGAATTCCAAGATACGTGTGTCGAAGAATATGGCGTGCAAAGCAAATTTATTTGCTTGGACAATAAATTTAAGGTCACAGCATGCGATGGCGCAAAAAATAAAAAACCAACTGCAAATTTTCTGGTGACTGCAACGGGGGCTTTGGATAACAACTCTCATAATAAAATTATGGAGATTTTAGAACAAAACTATGCCGAAGCCGGAACATTCGGATTGATTCAAGAAAATAAAATTATGTCGGGTGGAACAACATCAAAGCCAACTGTGCCGGCCGCAATCGTTGATGAAATGGGACTGACCGATGGGCAGTTGGTATATCTGACCCAATATGAAACGCCAGATGTCGGCGATATTATCGCACCAACGGCCGAAATCAATATCATTTGCCCCCCGGGGTCCGCAAAAACATATCGTTTTGGTCGGTGGCAATGTATTGCGTATAATATAAAAACAAACTGTGCAGGCGATACCATATGGGATTCTGACGCAATGCAATGCGTGCCAGATGAATCACGCAAACCACTGTGCGCAGATAAACAAACCGCAATTATTGTGGACGATGTGTGGGAATGCATTGATCCTTTTTTGGAAAAACAATGCCCCGGGAATATGATTGCACGATTAAATTATAATACTTTGGAATGGGAATGCGTGGTCGATCCGGCAAAAACACCAATCACAAAAAAATGCGAAAAAGTTGTTCGTAAAGCAATCTATGGCGGTGCGGGTACAACACTGCGTGTGCCACATACATCATGCACAGACTGCGAACAAGAGGTGGTCGATGAAGATACATGCGAAAGCAAATGTGTGCCAGACGTCACAAAAATTACCAGTGCAGAATGCTATCCATCATGGGCGACCGAATGCAGTGGGCGGGGACGTGCGTTTTACTTTGGTTTTCCAAATGCCGCATATGCCGCATCTGTGCCGGAATTACAGGGCATAGAAATCCCATTCGATGCCATGCATTCACAAAACAGACGGTTTAATTGTCTGGATTGTGGATTGGGTGAAATAGATATGGAAAAATCACACCCACCATATACGGCGGTATGCAAATAAAAATCCCCCATTTTGGGGGATGCGTTTTATTCACGCCAAATTACCGATTTAAATGTTGAATTCATTTTGGCACGTAATTGCGTATCCGCAAATATCGCATCACGCATGGCAGGCGTTGTTTTGTGTTCATCGTCTTCAAAATGTGGGATGTATTTTTGAATCGCAACCCATTCAACACCATGCGATACCAACACATCAGATATGGCCATCAAATCAGACGGGGTCACAAAACGTGGATCACATGTTATGCGAACTTCGTAATCTTTGCCCGTTGCCAACCAGATATCCAAACTGCGTATCATGTTGTCATATGCAATATGCTGACCGGTTAAATCGGGGTATTTTTCACGGGTCGCTTTGAAATCCAAACCAATCCAATCAATAATATCAGATGCACGGGCCAATGTGTCGGGATAAAATCCGTTGGTATGTAACCCTATCTTGAAACCCAATTCGCGAACACGGCGCATATATGCAATTGCCGCATCGCCCTGCATTAATGCTTCACCGCCAGAAAAAACGACGGCTTCTAATTTCCCAACACGTGATTTTAACCATTCAAATACACGTTCGGGGTCATATTCACCATCGCCAACACATAATAAATGGGGATTGGAACAATATGCACACCGCAATGGGCATCCAACCAAGAACAGCACACATGCCAGCTTTGTCGGATAATCAATCGTGGTGAATGAAACCAATCCCCCAATTTGAATGTCACGCATCGTATTATGCCGCACGCTTTAACAATTCACAATGACGTTGACCCGCAGATAAACAATTTGCTTCGGTAAATGTTTTACGTTCACTGAATTCAGAAAATTTACCAATGTTAAAGTTCTTTACAGGACGAATAAAGCCCATTGAACGTGAAAAAACTTCGCATTGTGTTCTGTTGCAATTTGTTGTCATATCTGTCTCCTCCCTGTTGTATTGTAAATTTATGACATTATTGGTTATTTGTGTCCTGATTTGCGCCCATTTCTGCGTCGCATTTCGGACAAAATTCATGCTTGCCGGGCAAATAGCCGTGCTTTGGACAAATCGAGAACGTAGGTGTCAATGTCATATATGGCACTTTATAGTTTTCAAATATCGTACGCACAATCTTTTGCGCCGCATCACCAGATGACACAGGTTCACCCATGTACAGGTGCAACATTGTGCCGCCGGTATATTTGCGTTGTAATTCTTCTTGGTGTTCCAAGGCGACGAATGGATCGTCCGTGAAATTCACCGGTAATTGGGTCGAATTGGTGTAATATGGCGCATCTTTGGTACCAGCCGTGATGATATCTGGGAAGTTCTTGACGTCCGTTTTGGCAAAACGATACGAACAACCTTCGGCGGGTGTGGCCTCTAAATTATACAGATTACCCGTTTGTTCTTGGAAATTGGCCAAGTTGTCACGGATAAAGTCCATTACATCCAATACCAATTTTTTACCCATTGGGGTCGCAATGTTTTCACGGTCGCCGGTAAAGTTGCGAACCATTTCATTGGCACCATTAACACCAATCGTCGAAAAGTGATGATTCCAATCACCCAAATAACGACGGGTAAATGGATACAGACCACGTTGCATATTCTTGGTGATAATGTCACGCTTGATTTCCAATGCATCGCGTCCCAAATCCAATAAACGTTTTAATTCGGTAAACAGGCCTTCACGATTGCCACGGTGGATGTATCCCAAACGTGCCAAATTGATGGTGATAACGCCAATGGAACCGGTCTTTTCCGCCGATCCAAACAAACCACCACCACGCTTTAACAGTTCACGAACATCCAAACGCAGACGACAACACATGGAACGAACGTCCGTTGGATTCAAATCCGAATTCAAGAAATTTTGGAAATTTGGAATACCGTATTTTGCCGCCAAATCAAACAATGGCTTTACATTTGGGTGATCCCATGGAAAATCCGGTGTGATGTTGTATGTTGGAATTGGGAATGTAAATGGACGTCCCAATGCATCACCTTCGGTCATGACTTCCAAAAATGCACGATTGATTAAATCCATTTCTGCCTGCAGGTCGCCGTATGTGAAATCAACTTGTTTGCGGCCAATAAATGGACGTTGATTCTTTAAATCATTTGGGCATGTCCAATCGAATGTAAAGTTGATAAACGGTGTTTGCGTACCCCAACGACATGGAACCGCACAGTTAAATATTAATGTCTGCATGGCGTTTTTTACATCTGAATATGACAGATTATCAATGCGGACATATGGCGCCAAATATGTGTCGACGGACGAAAATGCCTGGGCGCCGGCAAATTCATTCTGCAATGTACCCAAGAAGTTTACCATATGGGAAATAGCCGTCGCCATATGACGTGCAGGTTCGCATTGCAAATAGCCTTCTACACCATTAAAGCCTTCGTATAACAATTCACGTAAAGACCAACCTGCACAATATCCCGTCAACCACCCCAAATCATGAACGTGGATGGCCGCTGTTTTATGAGCCTCAGCAACCGCCCGCGGATACAGGTTTAACCAATATTCCGCGGTGACGCGTTCGCTGGTACGCAATATCAAGCCACCGATGGAATAGCCGACATTTGCATTTTCTTTGATGCGCCAATTCGAACCACCAACATAACCTTCGATGACTTCGACCGCATCAACCATTGATTCACGAATTTCTGTGCGTTTTTGACGATAAATTATGTATGCTTCGGCCGTTTTATATGCACGGGCATCCATCAAAGAACGCACAACAATATCTTGGATTTCTTCGACCTTGGGGGTTTTGTCGGCAAACTGATTATCCAAACGCTTTAATACATCTTGGGTAATTTTGACAACTTCGACATCGGACACTTCGGCCGTGACGGCAACCGCCTTTTTAATTGCTTCATATATCTTTTTAACATCAAATGGCACGGTTTCACCGCCACGCTTTTGCACCGCAACCAAACGTGTCGCCAATGTTGGTGTAATCTGAATTTGAACTTCATTTTGTGTTTCTGACATTTTCTAACTCCAATCCTTGTAAAAAACACAACATATAGTAGTTGTTCCTTTCGTTCGATAACAATATATAGTTTTGCAAAAAAACTATCAATCTATAAAAATGCAAAAAAAAATTATTTTTTGCTTTACTTTTAAAAATGCAGATATTCCGCATACTGCAGCCAGAAGACAGAATCGGTATTTCCACACGAAATATCCATTTGTGTCAATAAATTATGATTTTCATCATGGGAACTGATTCGTTTTTTATTATAAAATACAAAATATAGTGTCTGATTCGATTATTTTTAACTATATCTGGTAATACAGTACATAATCACAACCACCATACCGTGACAGATTATTAGGTTGTAATTCCCAGTAAAAACGGCTATATTCATGTTAACTGCACCGTGGTGGTGCAGCGTTAAGCATAATAAACCAAGAGCATTAATATGATTGCTAAAAATATATATGAAATGCTGCAAGATGTATGTTCACGGAACAAAGACAGTATTTTCTTTGTACGTCAGAACGAAACCTATGCAGACTTGTTAAAGAAAGTTAAACAACGTGCCGTTTTATTGGCCCAGCGCTTTGGGATTAAAAAAGGCGATACTGTTGCAATATTGTCCGGTAATACACCCGATTTTTTGCGTTCTTATTTCGCCATTACATCTTTGGGCGCACGTGCATTGATGTTGGATACAGGTTTGAATACCAATGAACACATCAATATGATGAAACGCACAGAATGTAAATTGGCGTTGGCGCAAAAAAGTATGTTTATCGAAAATGCGCCCGCAGAAATGTTCGATATTGAAAATATTGATGATACAGATGATGCAGATTTTGTAATGGGGGATACAGAACGTGGTGATATCGCCCAGTTATCATTTACATCAGGTTCAACCGGCAACCCCAAGGTCGTCGGTTTAACGCATGATAACCTGTTGTCGTTGGCAAATGGGGCGCAGTTCTATAAAGATGTTATATTCCCAGGATATACTTTTTATGGATTTTTGCCACTGTACCATATATATGGGGTGGTTATTAATATAATCGTGCCGGTGGCGTTACAGGGCAAATTACTGTTGCAACCAATATTAAAACCCCAAGAATTTGTTAAAGACTTTAAACAATATAAGCCAGAAGTTATCCCGGCCGTACCCAGAATTTGGGAAGTGTTCTATAAAAAAATCGTGGATTCCGCCAAGGATAAACACGTGTGGACATTGATGCGGGTGATTGTGTCAATGCGCAAAATACTGCGTGCAATCGGTTTGGGAGGATTGGTTAACAAAGTAACCAAGCCTGTACACGATGCATTCGGCGGAAATACCAAAGTGTTGGTGTCGGCCGGCGCAACGTTAAAGCCGTCTATCCGTAAATTCTATGAAAAAATGGGATTTGTGGTGGGTGACTGCTATGGCTTGACAGAAACAACGGGACCGGCGAACTTTAATTTTGCATTCCGTCGTGCAAATGGCTCTATGTACTATGCGGGGCCGTTACCGGGAAATGAAATACAAATTCATAACCCGGATAAACATGGCGTCGGTGAAATTTGGGTGCGTGGAAATATGGTGATGACAGGATACCTGGATAATGATGCCGCCAATGCCGAAGCGTTCGAAAACGGATGGTTTAAAACCGGCGATATCGGATGCTTGGACAAATATGGTCGTCTGCAGGTAAAGGGACGCCAAAAACAGGTCATCGTTTTGGACAGTGGTAAAAATGTCTATCCGGACGAATTGGAAGACCTGTATATGCAAAACGATGAAATTTTGAATGCCGCCGTCTTTGAATATGTAATCAAGGATAAAGTTGTACCTTTTGCAGTGTTCCAAGTCAAACCAGGCGTCACAGTTGATAGGGTGGCATTCTTGATTAAAAAGTCAAATATGGCAATCGCCCAATACAAATGGGTTAAGCACTTTGCCATCACCGAAGAAGAACTGCCGTCAACATCGGCAAAAAAAGTAAAGCACTTTGCGGTTCGGGATATGCTGAACGGTGGTGCCTTTACACGTTCGGAATAACCGTTGTTGCAAAACACAATAAAGACAGGGATTTTTTACGAAATCCCTGTCTTTGTGTCTTGACAAATATATTTTTGTGTACTATATAACAATGTGAAAATAAAACGGGGGATATAAAATGAGTAATAAAAAAACTGTTTCTGTTAATGTGTTCCATATATTGAAATCGGTTATGGACGCAAAGGCAAAAAAATTAAATGACACTATACGTGCCGGCGCAGATGCCGAACACGAACACAAAATAATGCGCGATCATATTGCGCACCTGCAAAATTATGCCCGTCAAAACAGTCGTTTTGACCCGTCCGAAGCGCAGGATGCCGAAGAATTGATTGAATCATATGAATACCAAATGAAGGGTATTGGTAAAAAAATCCAAAGCGCAGCCGCTGCTAGTGCACAGATGCCACATGTAAACCAATTTAACCAGACATACAATCGGGTATGTCGCATGGCATCAGCCCAAAAGGCAATCCGAAAATTAATGGCAGAACGCCAACAATTAGGCTCTAAACTGGATGCAATTGCCGACAAAATGGATATGTACTCAATACAAATTGAATGCTGTACTGATTCTGTCTTTGCAGAAGATTACAAGAGTGCATTAAGAAAGTATTCTGAACAATACGATACATTGGCCAAACAATTGATTCAAATTGAAGCAGAAATCAAATCTTATCAGCGATAATCAGTTCCCCCAAAATCCCGCCAACCGGCGGGATTATTTTTATGTTGAACAAGATGCGATTACTGGCGGATGGTATTCTGTTGCTAACTTTCCTATACCTAAATATGAAAAGTTGCAAAAATTTAAACTTTAAACTAATATGATAAAAACCAATGGTGAAAGTATGATAAATATAGTAAAAAAATTTAAACAATATTCAAATACAGATGATATTTTGAAACTGGTGTATGGCATCCCATCTTCCGAACATTTTGACTGTGTTTTTGTTGCGCCATCTTGGAATATAGAAAAGGTTTTTGATTTATCATCAATTAATACAGAACTATTATTTTCTAACCAGGATATAACCGCACATAAAATTACACATAACGGCAAAAAATACCTGTATGGGCAATTAAAAATTGGTGCACCAAATATGGTAGATTTTTGTGTGTCTTGCTGTGATCTGGATTGCGATAAATTCATATTTATCGGATCCGTTGGGTCATTGGTCCCAGAAATAAATTTAGGTGACATTATTATCCCAGAATATTCGATATCTGGTGATGGGGCGTCATTATATTTACACGATGCGTTAGATACAGATAACATGTTCAAACCTGCATATTCTAATCCGGAATTAAACTGCTATATCAAAAATGTTTGCAGGACCCAAAACATAAATACCGTAAAGGCAGTTCCAATTTCTGTGGACAGTGTTATGTGCGAATATCAACATCTGGACGAATTTAAAAATATGGGTGCAAATGTCATAGAAATGGAAACCGCAACTTTTTTCAATGCGATGAATTTAATCGGCAAACCGGCCTCTGCGGTTTTGATTGTGTCCGATAATTCTTCGGTCGGTCAACATTTAATAGATATCGACAAAGAAACGCGAGATAAGTACCATGCTGCAAGAACATGCATAAAGAATATTTTGTTGAATATATAAAATAAAAGCCCAAAAAATTTGGGCTTTTAATTTTTATGGCGGATGGTGAGGGGCGCCTTGACAAACAATAAATAAATTCAAAAAAATCTTGTGAACTGCGATTTTTTAAGATTTTATTAATTGTTTATCTGCGTATTCCCTCGACACGTTGTGTCTGCGGGGCAACCGTGACGATTT